>CAZKDA010000392.1:0-1511 GCA_964551455.1 uncultured Saprospiraceae bacterium | reverse complement strand
TGCAAGATAACCAAAAAAAAGATTAGACGAATTGCTGGACAGCGGCAAGACAAAATTAAGTTCACTGACATCAGCCTACGTAAAAAGCGATGTGAGTATATGCCAAATGGAAATGGGCTATTTATCCCAAGTTATGTTGTTGTGTTTGGAATTGCTGAAGTTTGTCATCAGTCTGAAAAAAGAACAAATAAGAGATAAAAAGCCAAAGACCGAATCAGGCACAATCCCTCAAAAGAAAGGAGATCGCAAGCGCAAATACCTGAGTTTGTTTGGAATGCTGGAATTCAGCCGCCCCGTTTTCTGGTCGAAGGGTAGGGGGATGCATTACCCATTGGATGCAGCACTGGGCATGCCATCGGATTTGTGGTCTTATAATATCCAGGAACTGACAGGGGCCAATGCAAGTGAGATGAATTACAGAGGAAGTGTACGGCTGTTAAACAGGTTGCTGGATTTAGGGCTAAGCGATGTGGGATCAAAGCGGAATGCAGACAATTTGGGCTCACAGGTGGAGGAGTATTATGAGCAAAAAGGAAAGCCTCTGCCAGAAGGACCGGTATGTTTCAGTGCCTCTTTCGATGGCAAGGGAGTACCTAAAATACAGGAAAAAGCCATCAGGGAGCCAAAAGAGATAAAGCGGTTGGGCAAAGGAGAAAAAAAGGGTGTCAAACAAATGGCGACGGTGGGGGTGATGTCATGGTTTGCTCCCAAACAGCGGGATGTGGACAAGGTAATCAAAGGATTGATGGGTTGCCAGCCAGATAAAGATAAAGCAAGGCAGGACACGGACAAGCTGCCCAATGATAACCACTGGCATGAAGGAATCCACCGAAGGGCTTTTTTGGCAGATCAGGAAAAGTGCGTTAAATATGGTATCGGGCATATAAAATCCATGATGCACCATCCTGAGAGCCGTTTTGTCGTACCGATTGATGGGGGCATCGGCTTAGAAGACAAGATATTAAAGTACGTCAAAGAGTATGGGCTGGAATCCCGGTTTGATGGGATTATCATGGACATAATCCATGTCAGCGAATATGTCTGGGATTGTGCCAACGCCGTTTTTGGGGAAGGCTCGAAACTGCGTCCGGACTGGGTCAGGGGAATACTCCGGGATTTGCTCAACAGCCGGACTACAAAAGTACTCAAAGACCTGAAAATGATTGCCGAAAAAGGCAAGCTGTCAAAAAGTAAAAAAGATAGCATACAAACGGCCATCAAGTATTTTACAAACCATCAGCACAAGATGGATTACAAATCCTTTCTCGAAAAAGGCTATCCTGTCAGTTCTGCATTGGTAGAGTCCAATTGCAGGCATTTGGTCAAAGACAGAATGGAACATAGCGGGATGAGGTGGTCTTCCGACGGAGCCCAAAATATGCTAGACCTAAGAGCTGTCAATCTGAATGGAGACCTCGAAGATTTTATGTCCTTCATCAGAATTAAAAACAAAAATCCGGCTTTAAACATAGCAGCTTAATATGTGTTTTCCACTTTTTTGTAGCACACTC
>CAZKDA010000391.1:0-1558 GCA_964551455.1 uncultured Saprospiraceae bacterium | reverse complement strand
GTGCGACCACGCCTGCCTGCATGCTCTTGGCAGGCAGGCTGTGGTCGTATTTTTCTTTGATTGATATTTCTAACGTACTTTGACCACACAGTGGTCACGGTATAAGGCATTTGCTTCATGACCGCAGCGCGGTCAAAGTACGTTAGTTTTTTTAACCCATACGAATAACCGACCACAGCGTGGTCGCACAACCTCTGAAAATCGAATTTTTAAATTTGACCTGATCCAAAACTCACGTCAAAATAATTCAGCGTAGTCCTTCAAATAAATCCGTTTCCAGCGCCCTTCCGCCGTTGACGAGGCTGAAAACCCTGTAAAAACTCTGGCTACCCCAGAGACTTCGGTGGTATTCCGCAGGAAGTTCTTTCAATTTTTTATAGATCGCGATCTGGGTTTGGTGGCAATTCACTGCCGCCCACACCTGCTCCCAGTATTCGGAGGTGTCGATCTTTGTGGTGATCGACCAGTCCGGCCATGGATTGGCCATGCGCAACTTTTCGTCAACTTTAAAAACCAATTGCTTGAAGGCAGCTTCATAAGCGGATACAACTTCCGGCGGCCAGGCGATGTAATAAAATTTGGAAACCTGCCAGGGTGGCTCTCCTGTCGCTCCGGAATTCGTGCCCGCAGCTACCACGGCAGCCATTGCAAACTGGGAAATGGCAATATGATCGGGATGACCATAACTGCCGAAAGGATCGAATGTCAACACGACATGGGGTTTGATCCTGCGGATCAGCATGGCAATTTTTCCCGTGGCTTCCTGCGGCGGAGCTTTGTCGAGATCGCCGTCGATATAGTTTAAAAAATGGACTTCTTTTATTTGTAAAATCCGGGCAGCAGCCAGCACTTCCCGGGTACGCGTTTTCCCGACGATTTCCAGTCCCGGAGGTTCCGCAGCATCGCCAAAGCGGCCGCGTTCACCGCGAGTAGCGGTTATCAAAAAGGTCTCAATTCCTTCGGATGCATATTTCGCCAAGGCCCCTCCGAATCCAAGCGATTCATCGTCAGGGTGTGCCAGAATGGCCATTAGTCTTAAAGGGTTTTTCATTTCAGGTTATCAAGGTTGATTTTCAATCCCGGGATCCGACTTCAAAGCAAACTCCCCGGCCCTTTGCTGATCTTGATCTGCATCATGGTGGCGATAGACAAGGCGCGGGTTTTGGCATTGTGGGCGATCTCTCCTTCGAAAAGTTCGTCAACGGTTTCGTTGAAAAGTTTGAGCCATTGGTCGAAGTGCAATTTCTTCAAAGGTATCTTTTCGTTCAGATCGAGATGGGGTTGCATGGCATTACGCTTGTAGCTACCAGTGTGAAAAAGTGTCGTTTCCCAAAAGTCATACATCACCGGGAGATGGTTTTCCCAATCGACCTTTGCAATATCGTCGAAAATATACGCCAGGGTTTCATCCTTCCGGACTTTATCATAAAAAGTATCGATGAGCAATTCGATAGCCTTTCGGTCTTTGATGTCTTTTCTGTTTTTATTCATAAATTTTAAAGGATTCCGGTTCAAGGTTTCAGGTTCAAGGTTTCAGGTACATGGTTTCAGGTTTAAA
>CAZKDA010000390.1:0-1596 GCA_964551455.1 uncultured Saprospiraceae bacterium | reverse complement strand
TGTTCTCTCATGGTATAGGTTGACACCAAAAATGTGGAAAACTTTTCTAAATTGGAAAGAAAAATGAAAAAGATGACCATTGAAGAACGACGACGTCGTCGGTTTACAGAGACATTTAAGCAGGAACAAGTGAGTTTGATAGAGAGTGGTAAGGTTACCCAGGCACAGGTATCGAGGCAGTATGATGTTCGGGTAAATTGCGTTAGGGGGTGGATGGATAAGTATGGAAAAAACAGGAAACAAGGACTTATCCTGATCGGCAGCACAAAGGATTATGATAAGTTGACAGAGTTGGAGAAAGAGAACAAAGAATTGAAGGCGTTCATAGGTGAACAGCATATTGAGTTGGTGTATTTAAAGAAATTGGCAGAGGTGGCCAAGGAAAAACTTGGGGCTGATTTCGAAAAAAAATGATGGTCCCACTATTAGAATCGCTGCGGGTTAGTTCTTCATTACACGAGGTTCCGATGGAGTGTTTTTACAAACATGTGGGGATCAGCCGTCAAGGCTATTTGAAAAAGAAGCTGAGCTATTTTGAGCAGTTGGAAATAGTCAAAGAAATTGGTGCGTTGATCAAGGATTACAGAAGAACCAAGGACAGCCATGCGGGCTTGAGATCGCTTTACTATAACCTGGACATAAAGACGAGTTTCGGCATTGGGGTTAACAAGTTTGAGCAGTTGATGAGCAGGGCAGGATACGGGTTGGCTCGGATCAGGTTCAAGGTGATAACGACTCAGTCATGTAGTAAGAGCCGCAAGTACCGCAACCTTACTAAGGGGTTGATAATCAATGGAATTAACCAGTTAATAGTGGGTGATATTACGTATATCCTGATAGGCGATCATACCTATTATTTGTTCTTGTATACCGATGTTTACAGCAGCCGCATAGTGGGGTGGCATTTAGACGATCGCATGCGCACAACAGAGGGATTGAAGGCTTTGAACATGGTCGCTGGGTTGCGAGGAAAAGCAAATCTAAAGGATTGTATCCACCATACAGACGGCGGCACACAGTACTTTTCAAACCTGTTTGTGGACAGCCTGGGTAGCCTCCACATTAGAATCAGTGTAGCCCAAAACTGCCTCGAAAACGGATTTGCAGAACAAAGAAATGGATTATTGAAAAAGCATTTTCTACCTTTGGCCAACGATTTTAGTTTGGCGGGATTGAGAAAACATGTTGAGCAATCTATAAATTTTTATAACCAGGAAAGAAAACAGGAAAAGCTGGGATGGTTGAGCCCTGTAGAATTTGAACAACATGTAGAGGGCTTAAAAAAGAAGCCAGGAATGAAATTATTTGACCCGGATAATAACCTGGCTTCCGAGCGTTTTGGGTTTTAGGAGGCATAGGGCGACCGGAATTAAAGAAAAAGGCAGATACCCCCAAAAAAGTTTGGGTATAGATATCTGCCTGGGCTATTCCAGCCGCACAGAACTATTCCTTGGTAAGTTGCTCCCCAGCAGAGCTTACCTCCGCTTGGTTCTGATAAAATAAAGTTAAGTCCACCTTATATTTTTTAACTAAAAAGTTATCCACATTTTTTTGGGTTTTGGGTGGGAACATGTCAACCTATTTTATGAGACCGCA
>CAZKDA010000389.1:0-1629 GCA_964551455.1 uncultured Saprospiraceae bacterium | reverse complement strand
ACCGGCCAGGATTTCAGGGGATCGAGTTTTTGAATGTATTCTGATCTTTTGTCGTAAGGGGTGGAAATGATCTTTTTTTCTTCGGATTCTGTGAGCTTGACGATTTTGATATTCACATGGCTCAGATTGCGATAGGTAACCAAACCGGGAAAAGGTTTTCCAGGCAGATTCACTGTTTCCACCTCAAATTCCAGTTCTTTTTGGGTAATTGTTTTTTGCAACCCTTTGCATTGAGCAGCGCCGAAAGACTCCGGATATTTTTCGATGGTTTCCTGGCATTTTTCAAAAGCGGCCTTGTAATCCCATTTGCCGGTATTTTCAGGATTGGGGATGTATTCCTGGCCTTTGCGGTAATGCAGATCAGCAATGTGATAAGCGATCTCGGCGGCAGCATCATGGCTTTGGTAGCGCTGCTCCATTTCCGTCAAGGTTTTTAAATACAAGGCATCCTTATCTCCTACTACTGCATTGTCATAAACAAACCGCAATCGCTTTAAATCCGCATCGATCAATGCCTTGGGATCATCATCGTTTTGATGGAATTTCAATAATTCCTGGAAGAGTAACAAAGCACGGAATTTCGGGGATTCCGTTTCCTGTGTGGTGAATTTGAATTGCACAAAATCAGCGGTCTTACCAAAAGCTACTTTCTGATTGATATAAAATTTGTAGGCTGGTTCGGTGATGTAAGAATTTTCGCTGACGAAATGATCCAGTGCCCGGTGCATCAAAAAATCGTACAGGGTTGGCCGGAAACTTTGGGCTTTTTCATCTCCCAACAGGATGGTATTGAATCCGGAAATATCGATTTGGCGGGTTTTGGTATCTTCCGTTGAAGCGAGGTAAAGTTCGCGGGAAGTATTTACCAACTGTTCGACGGTCCAGGTTCGGATGTCTTCATTGAGGAAGTCCGTGGTTTGTGTGCGGTCATCGAATTTCCAATAATTATTTTCGAGATACCGGGAATACAATTCCGCCAGGATAGATTGCAGGAGTGGTTTTATCGGCGAAACGGCGGTATCCATTTCAGTCTGCAACCGAGCGATAACTTTCACCAAACCGTCTTCTTCAAGTTGTGATTCGTATTTTCCTTTGTAAATAAGGCACTTGATGATCTGATCGGGTTGGTTTGCTTTTTTGACAGTTGTATAAAGCTGATCGACTTTTTCGAGCGCGGATTTTGGTAAACCCTGGTTTTCGAGCGAGTCGATAATGCGCCATTCGGCGGTGTATTTTCCTTCGGGGTCTTTTGGCATAGGGCTTTGATCGTTTGATTCTTTTGAAAGTTCATCCAGGTTGGAAGGTTTCCGGTCTTTTCGGGATCCGCAGCCTGAGATACAGGCAAGTAAAAAGATTAAAGCGATGATAGCGGCGAGGAGCTTTTTCATAGGTTTTTAATTAGTTTAGGAAATCAGGAAACTACTTTTTTAAAATTTATTTACAAACTTTTCAGATGTAGATCGGGATAAAAAAGGTGTGAGGGTAAAGGTATTATTGTTTTTTTAACTTTTTTACGTGGATGGGTTGAAATCGAATCGGTTGATATTGATTTGCGCAGACAAACTGCTTCTTTCCGCTCGCGCCACCTAACTGAGGTGGTGTGTCAATTTCCCCTTGCCTCTGGCAGAA
>CAZKDA010000388.1:0-1721 GCA_964551455.1 uncultured Saprospiraceae bacterium | reverse complement strand
ATTGCTACAATTTTATAACAAACGAACAGGGAGATAGCCTGTTTTTTCAAAAGTTCGTTTCGGGAAGCGTTGATTGTATTTCGCCCCGGTATGTATTTATTTCTCAAATATATGCTATGCGATACAATCAAAACACCGGATATTATAGTGTGGCGGAAATAAGCGAAAATCTTGACATCGTTTATGAAGTAGCCCTTGAAAATAGCAATGAGTATTTAGCTAGGTCAATTATAGATCAGGATTTAAATGTTTACACTGAGAAATTTGGGGGGGAAACTTGGGTTCGGAAATATTCTATAAGTGGCGATTTACAGTTAGAAGAAACTCATGAGGAGCAGTGCTCTTTATTGGCAATCAATACCGAAGGTTATTTGACTTGCTATTACGAAGGCTTGCTCCAGTTGAACAGCGATCTCAGCAAACGATGGTATCTTCCTTTCGAAGATATACTTCCAAGCTGGCCTCCGCACTATATTTCTCCAAAGGTCATCAATGCCACCTCCGATGGCGGTTTCATTTTGGGGGGCGACGCTTCTGTTGATCCCTTTGAGTTGGTATTCCTTGCCAAGATCAATGAAAACGGTACCAAGGACTGGGGCTTTGTTTATGACCCTTTTTACCTGTCCGCCATCAATACGCTGAGTGATGTGATCGAAACAGTAGGTGGATATATTTTGCTAGGAAGAAATTCTTTTACGGGAAACACCTGGCTGATCAAAGTCGATGAAAACGGACTGCTTTCCGATACAAACACACCGGCGGCGACGACTTCGGCTTCGATGGTATCGCTTTTTCCCAATCCTGCAAGTAGTTTCATAAACCTGCAATTTACCCGGCCATTTTCCGGCAATATTCAGGTCATGGATATGTCCGGTCGTTTGCTGCAACAACAATCCGTTGATCTTACCAACACAGTAATATTGAATATCGGTGATCTACCCGATGGCATGTATTGGGTCAGACTGAACGACCAGGCGACGGGAGCTTATGAGACGCTGAAGTTTGTAAAAAGTTTGTACCGAAAATAACTTTATTTTTTCATTTAAAATTTTACAATCATGAAATCGACCCAAAAATCGTACTGGCTTTGCTATGTCTTTAGCATTTTACTTTGCACCTATTCACAGGCCCAAACCATTGATGGATTTGTTTGCCATGTGGAATTCGATTCTAGTGGGAGCACCCAGCTTAGTTCCGGCGCCCTTGCCAGTTTGGGCAGGGAGCTGACGCCAAGAGGTGATCAACGTTTTTTACTGGTCTTTGCAGGGTTTGAAGGTTTTGAAGGAGTAAAAGATACAATAACAGGTGAAATTGATCCACCTTTGTTAAGCGGATGGGAAAACATTAATAACAACCCTGACTTTCAACTCCCGTCATACCTGACCTTCGAGAACGGTGTAGTAAAAACCAGCCCGATGTTTTTCAACGATTATGATGACTTTGATCCTCAGGGTTCAATCATGGAAGACTCTTTAAATCGATTGAGCGTTTCCAACATTTTAAATATGATGTCAAAGCCAAATGAAGATTTTAAATTTATCGGGGAGGTATTTACCAACCCGCAGGGAGAACCGGTTTTGGTGGTTATTGATTTTGCTACCGATACGGAAAATGTAACTCCCTTGACATTTCACACTCAAAACCCACACTCACACTCAAAACTGCTCTCACCCCCTTTGCCACTTTCACAATAATTCATTATATTACAACCCTTCAACCAA
>CAZKDA010000387.1:0-1779 GCA_964551455.1 uncultured Saprospiraceae bacterium | reverse complement strand
CTTGGCAAAGGCTATAAAGTGCGGGCGCTTGTCAGAACGACCAGCGATCTCAGCAGCCTCGAAGGCCTTGACGCCGAATTGATCTACGGCGATATCCTTCAGCCCGATTCCCTCGCCGAAGCGATGAAGGGTTGCGAATTGATTTTCCATGTCGCAGGTGTGTATTCCTATTGGCAAAAAGATCTCAACAAAATGATCGGCGACGCGAAGCAGGGCATGCAAAACGTCATGGAAGCGGTAGCGCGCTCGAAGGTGAAAAGGGTTGTTTTAACTTCTTCCTCCGTTACTTTGGGTTCGACAAAACAAAAAAGAATTATTTCCGTAGAACAGCCCGGCGACTTTGAAGACGACCCGGCTTATGTGATCTCCAAGGTCGAACAGGAAAAACTCGCCTTCCAATTAGCTGAAAAGTATCATATTGACTTGCTTACAGTAAATCCGACGCTGACGATCGGCGGGCCGGATCATGGTTTAACTGAAAGCAACCACATGATAGTCAGGTATTTGAAAGACCCCCTTAAAGCCACCTGGATCGGCGGCTGCAATATCGTCTCCGTTGGCGATGTCGCCGAAGGCCATATCATCGCGGCGGAAAAAGGAAAGCGCGGCGAAAGGTATATTTTGGGTGGCGAAAACCTCGAATGGCAGGAATTCCATTCCATCATTTCCGCGCTGAGCGGCCTGCCGGGACCCAACCTCACGGCTTATCACACCACTGCATTTTTAGCTTCTTCATTGTACGAAATGGTCAGCATGTTTACGGGAGCTCCTCCGTTATCCAGCAGAGCGCAGGCGCGGATGGTGGGCCGTTATTACTGGTACGATCACAGCAAGATCGCTCAATTGGGCTATTCGCCAAAGTCCGCAAAAGCAGCGCTGACCGAAGCCGTTTCATGGCTGGCCGGCAGCAGGCACATTCCCGCATCGCTCCGCGCGACCATTCAATTATCTCCTCAAATTCACAATTACCGACATGGAATTTAAAACCGTAAGTATCATCAAACAGCCGCCCGCAATCGTCTGGGCAACCATGCGCGACCAGCTTCCGGAAATCGTGGAACTGGTGGACGAAGTGGATTCGATCGTGGTGCAATCCCGCAAAAAGACTTCCGACGGAAACCTGGAAGTGATCAATATCTGGACCGCTCGTCCGCAACTCCCCGACATGATCGCCCGATTCGTCAAGCCCGAAATGTTAGCATGGTCGGATATCGCCACTTGGGATGAAAAAACCATGATCTGCAACTGGAAGATCGACTCCCATTATTTCAGGGAAAAGATGGACTGCACAGGTTCTACGAAATTCGAAAAGGCTATCGGCGGGCGCGGCTGCCGGCTCACCTTCCAGGGAAATATTTACTGGGACGGAAGCGTACCCATGTCCTTCGGCGTGATGGACGGCATGGTCTCCAAAGCCCTCGAATCAGTGATCGGCAAAATGGTGCCCGGCAATTTCCAGAAAATGGCTTCGGCGATTGAAAGGTTTATCGGGATGCAGACGGTGTGAGGGGGCAAAACGGATTTTTGCCAACGCTCCGATCCCGACTTGTCGGATCGGGACAGGCGCAGGCGGAGCCTACGCCGAACTGGGTATTTACGCTTGCGATCTCCTTTCTTTTGAAGGTTTGTGCCTGATTCGGTCTTTGGCTTTTTATCTCTTATTTGTTCTTTTTTCAGACTGATGACAAACTTCAGCAATTCCAAACACAACAACATAACTTGGGATAAATAGTGTCTGGCCGAAAACGTCAACCTGGTGTATAACTAATTGATATACAG
>CAZKDA010000386.1:0-1836 GCA_964551455.1 uncultured Saprospiraceae bacterium | reverse complement strand
TGCCGCCACACTCCGCCGGGGTACATTTCAAAATATGAAGCGAGATAGCGCTGGTTGTCCGGATCATTCCAGAAAAAAACAGGCATGGAAGGCATTGGAATCTTGATCACCATCTCCCCTACTTCATCCACCACTTCTTCTCCCATTTCGTTATAAGCCAGCAGTTTGCAACCCAAAGCCCTACACTGGATCTCGCCTTTGTAAACCGGCTCGCTGGGGCAACCTCCGATAAAGGCCGTGCAAACGTCTGTCCCTCCGCTCATCGAACAAAGCCACAGGTCTTTTTTAATATTTTCATAAACCCACTGAAAGGATTCGGGCGGCAGAGGAGCGCCTGTAGAACTGACAGAACGCAATTTGGATAAGTCAACCTCGTGCATTGGCTTGATGCCGTTTTTCTGGCAGGCGATCAAATACGGAGCACTGGTACCAAAGTGGTTGATACCGGCTTCCTGTGCAAATTCCCAAAGTACATTGAGGTTCGGAAATCCTGGGCTGCCATCGTACAAAACGATGGTCGCTCCCTTGAGCAAAGCAGCCTGGACGAAATTCCACATCATCCAACCTGTGGTTGAAAACCAGAAAAAGCGCTCACCGGGATGTACGTCATTGTGGAAAGCCAGGTATTTCAAATGCTCCAGCAAAACTCCGCCGTGGCTATGCGTGATCGCTTTGGGTATTCCGGTGGTGCCTGAAGAATATAAAACCCAGATCGGATGTTCGAAAGGCAGCGCCTCGAATTTCAGTTCCGCATTTGTATTTTTAACCGCATCATCCCATAACACACAACCAGGCAAATCGCTGCTTTTACTTTCCGGATCGAAATAAGGAATGAGTACCACCGTTTCCAGAGACGTAATCCTGTTTTTCAATTCATTGACCACATCAGTTTTAGGATAGGGTTTACCATTGTATTGATAACCGTCGGCGGCAATGAGCACTTTTGGTTCGATCTGCAAAAAACGATCGACTACGCTGTTGGTTCCAAAATCCGGAGAACAGCATGACCATATTGCCCCGATGGAGATCGTGGCCAGAAAAGCAATGGTCGCTTCGGGAATATTGGGCAGAAAACCCACTACCCGGTCGCCTTTCCGTACGCCCGACTTTTTGAGAAAATCGCTGAAAGCCGCTACTTTATCGCTGAGTTCATCCCAACTGATCTCTGTGAGATCGTTTGTTTCGGATTTAAAAACAATGGCCGGAAAGTCTGAATTTTGGTTCCTGAAAATATGCTCGGCATAGTTCAGCGTACTGCCTTCAAACCATTTTGTTTTTGGCATTTCATCATCCGACATCACTTTTTTGTAGGGAGTATGAGAGATCACTTCAAAGTATTTCCAAATAGCCTCCCAAAACGCTTCGGGCTGGTTGACCGACCATTCCCAAAGCTGAGAATAATTTTTAAATTTTAAACCATGCTGCGTTTCAAGCCATTGTTCAAAATGATATAAATTAGCGTTTTTTATGAAAGATTCACCGGGTTTCCAAAGCATCGCCGGAGTTACATCGTTTTTGATCATATTTTGTTCTGATTGAATGTATCGCTAAGTTATAAAACTATTCTGAGTTCAGGGTTTGAAGTTTGAAGTTTGTAGTTTGTGGTTTAAACCGGATAACTAGAAACTAGAAACTAGAAATCCCGATGAAATCGGGAAAACTAGAAACTTCAAACTAACTTTTATTAACCAGATATGAAAAAACCATTTCAAATTTTATTGATCGCGTGTCTGGCTTTGATCTTTTCCTGTAAAGGCACCAAGCAGATAAGCCATACTACCGACGACGGCATGATCGAAGTCATCTTTTTGCACGTATATGACGTTTATGAAATCG
>CAZKDA010000385.1:0-1872 GCA_964551455.1 uncultured Saprospiraceae bacterium | reverse complement strand
AAAAATTCAAAATACGTGAATGGCCTCGATGAGTTGGATTGTTACTGAGGTTTGAAATAATTGGATTGCTTATGGAAAAATAGTTTGGAATCTGTAACTTAATTACTAAATTTGATAGCTTTTTAAACGCTCTGATTCATATATTTTTCCCAAAAACTGTAAACGAAATACATAGGAAATCCGCTTTTGCTACAGAAGGTTTTTGCAGAGTTCATATCATTAGTTTGCAGCAATATTTAATTTTTGCGATAAGCAAACGGAGCCAATTTTAAACCATTATTGTGAGAAAACGCTACACCAAAGACAGCTTAAAGTTGTTCTTTGGATAGTTTTTTAGAGGTGATAAAATACAACCAAAAGACTTTTTAGAATTTTTGGCTGTATTGGATTTTTACAATGTAGTGTTAATAAGTTTTAAAATGGAAACCACAAAAAGCTCATTTGCGAGTTCATTTTCGGAGGTCAACTTGAAAATCATTTTTAAAAAGATTTTCAAGCGAAAAATATTTTTTATTGTCAGCGTTTTTCTCTGCTGCCTGGCGGCATTTCTTTATTTGAAAACCACAGTTAATGTTTACGAAGTCAGCACTACGATACTAATTGATCCCGAAGGTAAAAACAGTTTGTTAAGTGAAAGCAAATATATTGAAGGAGGTGTCGGTTTGCTCGAGAAGGAAAAAAACCTGTTCAATGAAAAAAGCATTCTCAAATCCTTTTCACTCATCCAGGAAGCCATCAATGAGCTTGATTTCGATGTAAGCTTTTACAACGGAACATGGTATCGCAAAAAGGAATACTATCACAATTTTCCTTTCGAGGTTACTTTCAAAGACTCAACCGCCCAGATGTATGGCGTTTTCTTCAAGGTTGAACCTTTATCAGATGAGAAGTTCAAACTCATTGTAGAAACCAAAAAATTTGATGTCCTCAACCCGGAAACCGGCGCTATCCGTGAAATAGAGAAAGATTTTGAATTTTCAAACACCTACGCATTCGGTGAGGAAATAAACCACAAATATTTCAATTTTACCCTCAACAAAACCAAGATAGATTTCGACGAATTTGAAGATGAAGATTTTTGGTTCAAATTCCACACCGTCGATGGTCTCACAAAAACTTACATGGGGCGCCTCCAGGTTGATCAAACCGATCTGCAAGGCAGTATTTTAAGGCTGATGACCACTGGAAAAGTCATTGAAAAAGAGAAACTTTTCCTTGAAAAACTGACCGAAAAATATATCGACAGCAAAATCGAGGAAAGAGAACGGATCGCAAAGAAAAAAGAAAATTTCCTCATCCAACAACTGGCCAGCATGTCCGATTCGCTTTCCAGGGCGGAAAGCCGTCTGGAGTATTTTAAAAAAGTGGCGAACCTTTCCAACATCCAGCAATCTTCAACTTATGCCCTGGAACAGTTGCAAAACCTCGAATCCAACAAAACACAACTCGAATCCAATATCAAATATTACAAAACGATTTTGCAATACATCTCCGACAGTACCGGTATTGAAAAGATCATTGCGCCTTCTGTAGTCGGGATCAACGACCCGCTGCTCAATGAAAACCTCCTGGAATTGAAACGCCTCAACTCTGAAAAGATACGCAACAGGTTTTTCAAAGGAAGACAGAGCTACGACCTGGAAATAATGGAACAACAGATCAAGAATACAACTATCGTTTTGCAGGAAAACCTCAAGAACCTGATCCAGGCTACCGAAATTTCACTGGCAGACAAATCGCAGCAGCTTTCATCTCTTGAATCGACGATCAACCAATTGCCAACCAACGAAAGAATGCTGCTCAACCTCGAAAGAAAAACCTCCCGTTTTGAAAACTTTTATAACTACCTGAGCCAGGAACTCGCCAAAACCG
>CAZKDA010000384.1:0-1880 GCA_964551455.1 uncultured Saprospiraceae bacterium | reverse complement strand
CTTTTTTGGCGTAACCTTTATTCAGTTTGTTTTCGATCAATTCGAGGTTGTTTGTAAAAAAGAAGATGTTTTTGTGCAATGCAAAATACATGTCCAACTCCGTATTGGGAACAACAGCGCGATAGTAGCTTCCTTTGTTTTCCAGGACGCCGGCGCTCTCACCCAGTTTAAGGAATTTCCGCACGTTGTCTTCATTTTTGTAAGAAGACATCATGATGAATTCGGGCAGTTTCTCGGTAACGGTTTTCTGGGTTTCCGTCCGGTTGAAATCTTCGTCGTATTCAAAGGTGGTGATCGTCTTTTCAAACTCTTTCAGGCCGGTTACGGCAAACATGATATCACCTTTCCACAGATCGTAAATGGCATCCTCGTCAATAAAAATATCCATGATCTCCACTACATCTTCGGCAATGGCTCCATAATTCGGAATACTTTTTATCATAGGCATAAACAGGTCGCGGTATCCTTCGACGGTTTTTTCAAAATTGATATTAAAATTCCAATAACCCATTAAATTTTCTGCCGGAAGGTATTTGTGAAATTTCTTGTTGAATTTGGCGTCAGTCGATTCGCGGTAAAACTTCATGACCTGCTGGTTTACGTAAGAATCAACATTGAAATTGACCGCGCCGGGATCGAAATTCACACCGAGGCTCAGATAAGTGCCCTCGTACATCGACTGCATCATTTCGAAGAATAAAAGATCTTCGCTGGAAGCGTACGGCCCCAACCGATCCATGTACATTTGATAGAAAGCAATATAATCCAGCCAGAGATTGGCGTCGGTCTTTTTAGTGTTGGAAAGCACAAACCTGGGGTTTTTCATCATCGAGGCAGCTTCGTCGGTGTTGATCACCTTGTTCACCCAATTCATCAGAAATTCCTTTTCCTTTTCGGCGTGTTCGTCGTCCTTTTGTTGTTGTTCTTTTGCCCAATCCTCGTCATAGTAATTATCTTCGATCACGGGTTCTTCTATAAGCAAATCTTCCAGGAACTCGTATTCCTCCTCCGGCGCAACCCCTTCTTCGGTTTCCAGGGAATCCAAAGGTTCTACGACGCCTTCAATTTTTGTCATCACATCCACGCCTGTGCGTTCTTCGGTTTCCGGCGTTTCAAGGGTATCGGTTTCTTCCTGATACAAAGTATCGACGGGTTCAATATCATCAATCATGATGTCTTCCAATTCCACATCTTCGTCTTGATAGTAGTAATCGAAATCTTCGTCGTAATATTCCTCTTCCTCATAGTAGTAGTCATCGCCACCAAAAAAATCATCGTACTTCCGGTGCAGTTCCACTCCCGAGACGAAGACGTATTCATTGTTCCAGGCGAGCGCCATGTCCTGTTCCGGGGAGATCATATTAAAGCCGTTTTCACTAACCACCTCGAGGCCCTGCGGCAAAGTGCTTTTCAGAAATTCGTCAAACTTCGGTGCATCGGATAGTTTGAACATAAAACTGAAAGCATTGCCTTCGGCGGTTACCTTTCCGAATATATGCGAGGAGGTCATCAGGTCGATGCCGAATTTGGATGGTTCATTGAACAAATCGGTCAGTTTCTGGCTATGGGTCGGCCCCATTGCTTTAGCCATTTCGCTTACCCCCATTTTGTAGAAATCGAACTCTTTCAATTTTGAAAAGGGGATTTTCGCGTTAAGCGCCGAGGGGTTGAAGGTGGTGACAAATGTTATGTCGCCGGGGATGTGTTTCGCCAGGTTTTGCGCCTCAGCGGTAAAATTGATCCCAAGCAAAAAAGCCAAAAGGAATAAAAACGATCTGCAAATCATCGGGTTTGTTTTGAATGATAAAAAAGTCTGTTCGACAAACAATCGGACAAAAATAAGGATTTGGATTTATTTAATAGATAAAAAGCAGAAGTGA
>CAZKDA010000383.1:0-1885 GCA_964551455.1 uncultured Saprospiraceae bacterium | reverse complement strand
ATTTAATATATTTTTATGTAAATTCAAAATTTTTGACCTGCGAAAGGTCAGTTACTAAAAATAACTAAAACAGTGAACCCTGCATGGCAAAACTCGCCGGGTTTTCCAGTTCGAGGAGTTTGCGTTTCATATCCAGGCCGTAGTAATAACCCTGGAGTTCGCCGTTTTTTGCAATGACGCGGTGGCAAGGGACGATGATAGGGATCGGGTTGCTGCCATTAGCCTGGCCTACAGCCCTGACTTTTTTGGGATCACCGAGCTTTTCCGCAATGGCAGAATAGGTGGTGGTATGGCCATAAGGAATACGCAAAAGTTCTTCCCAAACCTGCTTATGAAAATCGCTGGCATCTGTCCAATCGATCCTGACCTTGAAATGCGTTCGCTTGTGTTCAAAATATTCGATGAGTTGCTGTTTGCAATCCACGAGACAGTCAGGCAGGTTGTCGGATTCAGCGCCCGAAGCATCGACTTTTTTGATTGACTTCACGCCATTTTCCGAACCGGTGATCTCGAAAAATCCAAGTGGTGTGGTGAGGTAGGTTTTGAAAGTCATTTCCTGGAATTTTGCTCCCCAAGCTCGTGAATTTCCGTCGGATTTAAAAACAAAAAAGAATCTAAATCCGGTGTCCTCTTTTTTCGTAATCGATCACGGGGAATTGATGATTCAATGGATTTTGATTAAAAATTTTGGTGTAAACATCAAATAGCTCCGGCAGTTCGGTTTTGAATTTCAGAGGAAAGGTAAAAAAATAATTGATGGACAATGCGGACAGATCGAGTTCTGGCAGGCCGATGAAATCCTGAACTTTTTGGTTTTTAAAACCGCTGACCCTTTCCAGCTTATCTGCGATAACGGCGTCAATTACAGGGAAACCGTGATCAGGATAACTCAATTTGAATACCTTAGCATATTCGTGAAGCGCGATGTTGTAAAACTGGGAATGCCGCGCAATGCCCGGGACGAATTGTTCCACGGACAATAGAATGACGCCGTCTTCTTCAAATATCTCCGAGGCATGGAAGTGTTTTGGAAACTGAGGAGAAGGGAAAGGATGCGGATAAACGACGATCTTTTCAAATTTTGACAACCTGTAGTCCTTTTGCCCGAAGGTCAACATCACAACATTGGCAGCGATCAGGCCTTTGATGTCTTCCGGGACGTGTTCCATCGCCTTCGGCATAAACTCCGTGGCGATGATATAGAGCATAACCCTCGTGCGGAATCTTTCTTGTTCTTTTGGCGACAAGTCCCGATAATAAGGAAAAACCTTTTCCAGGAATATGCGCATTTTCCCATCCATCTCCGGCGGCTCCTTTTGATACCAAAGCCAGTCGATCTGCGGACTTAGTACAAAGATGATCGCCAGTATGATCACATTGGGGACGATATAGAGTGGGTTCAAATCACTTTCCCATACAAAATACAGGCATACCAAAAGGGTAATGACAAAAGGGAAAGAGAGAAACTTTGAAAACATTTTACAACCAGATTTTAATTTCGATCTACCTGTTGTAAAACAGGTTCTGAAAAAGTTCTGTGCAGTGGGAACACGGCGCTGCAAAATAAAGTTTAAAATTCATTCCCGTTGTCTTGTCCAATCGAAAAAAACGGTATAAATTTGCAAACGCTTTTAAAAAGCTCTAAACCGGTACCTTAGCTCAGCCCCGATTCCACTAAGTTACATCGGGGTGTGGCGAGGCTTCATCGGTAGAGCAATGGACTAAAATTCCCGATGCATCGGGATTCGATTCCTGGCGCTGTAAAAGAACAGTATTAAAAAGAAGAAAAATACACCGGTACCTTAGCTCAGTCGGTAGAGCAATGGACTGAAAATTCCCGATGCATCGGGATTCGATTCCTGGCGCTGTAAAAGAACAGTATTAA
>CAZKDA010000382.1:0-1951 GCA_964551455.1 uncultured Saprospiraceae bacterium | reverse complement strand
AAAAGGCGCTTTTGATTTTATTTCAAAACCACCCGACCTGAACAGGATGCTGATCACCGTCCGCAACGCAATGGACAAATCGAGCCTGATCCTGGAAACCAAGGTGTTGAAACACAAAGTCTCCAGAGCCAAAACGCAGGCGATCATAGGCGACTCAGCCGCCATTAAAAACATCAAGGAAACGATTGATCGTGTCGCTCCCACAGAAGCGCGGGTGCTGATCACCGGCTCTAATGGTACCGGAAAAGAGCTGGTTGCGCGATGGATACACGAGCGAAGCCACCGCAGGGATTTTCCCATCGTTGAGGTCAACTGTGCGGCCATTCCTTCCGAGTTGATCGAAAGTGAATTATTCGGACACGAAAAAGGCTCTTTCACTTCTGCACACAGACAGCGGATCGGAAAATTCGAACAAGCCAACGGCGGCACTATTTTCCTGGATGAGATCGGGGATATGAGCCACAAAGCCCAGGCAAAAGTGTTGCGGGCACTACAGGAAAGCAAGATCACCAGGGTAGGCGGAGAAAAAGAGATCAAAGTAGATGTCAGGGTCATTGCCGCTACCAACAAAGACCTCCGCGAAGAAATTGCCTTCAACAGGTTCCGTGAAGACCTTTATCACCGGCTCGCCGTGATCATCATCGATGTACCTTCGCTCAATGAACGAATAGAAGATATTCCATTGTTGGTACAACATTTTATCAAACTCGTTTGTGAAGAATATGGCATTCCTGAAAAAGCGATTTCGGATGGCGCCATAAAAGCGCTCAAGGAAGTCAATTGGACAGGGAATATCAGGGAGTTGCGGAACGTGGTGGAAAGGCTGATCATCCTCAGTGAAAAAACGATCACCGAGGCCGATGTGAAAAAAAATGTTTTGAGCGCATCCACTCAACTGGCCAAACTCGGAGATTTGTTTGAAAAATATGAAAATATCGACGATTTAATTAAGTTCGTAAAAAGTGAATACGATAAATTTGCCCTGCATAAAGTATGACCGGGTCGATGCCCTTGCCGGTTGTTTGATAAACAAGTAGTGAAGAAGAAATACCAGGAAGCCTGTCATGCCTCAAACCATGACGGGCTTTTTCACGCAAAAAATTTATATTATGGACAATACCCAAAAAGAAAACCCCTCCGGCAACAATGTCCCTCTTCGGAGGGCAAAACAATGGAGCAAACTGAAAGGCGAAAACTCCTGGACGATGTTCAAGGTCATCTCAGAATTCGTCGATGGTTTTGAAGTGATGAACAACACCGACCCTTGTGTGTCGATCTTTGGTTCGGCACGTACTCAGGCCGACAGCAAGTACTATCGCCTGGCCGTGAAAATCGCCTCAAGGCTCACCGAAGAAGGTTATGGTGTCATCACCGGTGGTGGCCCGGGCATCATGGAAGCCGGAAACAAAGGCGCCAAACTCAGCGGCGGCCTTTCAGTAGGATTGAACATCGACCTCCCTTTCGAGCAAAGCCACAATCCTTTTATTGATCCGGAGCACAATCTCAGCCATCGCTATTTTTTTGTTCGCAAAGTGATGTTTGTCAAATACGCTCAGGCCTTTATCGTGTTGCCGGGAGGCTTTGGCACGATGGATGAATTGTTCGAGGTACTTACCCTGATCCAAACCAAAAAAATCACCCGAGTTCCCGTAGTCCTGGTTGGGACGGAATTCTGGAAAGGCATGAAAGAATGGATCGTCGATGTGATGCTCCGTCAGTTCAGCAACATCAATGAATCGGATCTTGATCTGATGCCGATCATCGATGAAGCCGATGACATTGTGGCTTACATCAACGATTTTTATTCCGAAGGAAAATCCAGCTTCAGCCCCAATTACGAGTTGTAAATGATAAACTATAAGTTATTTTAATAACCTTTAATCTTTAACACATAGCCCCAGCTATTCTCGGTATTAAAGAAATAAAAATATGATAGAAAATTGGGCATACT
>CAZKDA010000381.1:0-2007 GCA_964551455.1 uncultured Saprospiraceae bacterium | reverse complement strand
CCGCCTGCCTGAACCCGCCTGACTGTCGGGCAGGTGCTCTTGGCAGGCAGGTCAGGCAGGTTCGTAGTTGAATTATTCAGAAAATCGACTTTTCAACTTCACAGCTCAACGACTCAACAAAAACAGGAAAATCAAAGACCAAAAATAATGATGAAATACTTAGACAAAAATTCGATCGGTTTTGGGTTGATAATAGGTTTGTTGTTGCCCATTTTGGGGTATTGGGCCTGGAAGGTTTTTTTTGAATTGCTGACTGTGTTGAAACTGATGGATCCTTCGGGGTTTTCCGAAAGCTGGCGCGCCCGGACATTTGCGTTGCTGGGCATTTGTATGAACATCTTCCCTTTTCAGTATTACCAGAAAAGACGATACGACAATACCATGCGCGGCCTGATATTTCCAACGATTTTGTATGTCATCATTTGGGTGGTGGTGTTTCGGCATGCTATCTTTCAGTAAAAACGAACTTCGGTTTTTGTACAATTTTTTAAACCTAATACTTCGGTGATTTTTTTCTCACGCAAAGGTGCAAAGATCGCAAAGCAATGAATTTAAACATTTTGCGTCTTGGCGACTTTGCGTGAAATTATTTAAAGATCATTGCTATCGAAAAAAGTTGCCGATTTGTTTTAAACCCAAACTGCTACTGTGAAATATTATATCATTGCCGGAGAGGCTTCGGGAGATCTGCATGCTTCCAACCTGATCAAGGCGCTGAAAGCGGAAGACCCCGAAGCGCAATTCAGGGCCTGGGGAGGCGATCTCATGCAGGAGGCAGGCGCAGAACTGGTGAAGCATATTTCGGATTTGGCTTTCATGGGTTTTCTGGAAGTGTTGACCAACCTGAGAACCATCCTGAACAATATCCATTTTTGCAAAAAAGATATTTTAGATTTTCAGCCCGATGTGCTGATCCTGGTGGATTATCCGGGGTTTAACTTGCGTATCGCGAGATGGGCACGATCAAAGGACCTCCGCGTTTTTTATTACATTTCGCCACAGATATGGGCATGGCATACCAGCCGCGTTCATGGTATCAAACGCGATGTCGATCAGATGTTCGTCATCCTTCCTTTTGAAAAAGATTTTTATAAAAAATACGACTTTGAGGTCGATTTTGTTGGGCATCCGTTGCTGGATGTCGTTGAAAATTTTGATCGCAACGCCAATTTTCTCAAGCAAAACGGTTTGTCGGAAAAACCATTAATCGCCTTGTTGCCTGGCAGCAGAAAGCAGGAGATACAACGGATGTTGCGCAATATGCTGGAAGCGGCTGCGAAGTTTTCCGGGTACCAAATTGCTATTGCCGGTGCGCCATCTGTATCGGCGGAATTTTACGAAGAATTCATCAGTGATCACAAAAACGTGAGCCTCATTTCCAACCAAACCCATCAATTGCTGGCACATGCGTCTATGGCGCTGGTCACTTCCGGGACGGCTACGCTCGAAACCGCCCTGTTCAAAGTTCCACAGGTGGTTTGTTACAGCGGGAATTCATTTTCATACCTGATCGCAAAAAAACTCATCGACGTAAAATACATCTCGCTGGTCAATCTCATCGTGGAAAAACCTCTCGTGACCGAACTGATCCAACGCGATTTTAATGTAAAAAACCTGGTTAATGAACTGAATAAGCTGAAAAGCGAAAAAGAGTTGCAGCGGATCCGGAGTGGTTATGATGAATTGCAGCGGCTGCTGGGGCAGGGTGGGGCTTCTGCTAAAGCAGCGCGGTTGATGGTATCCTATTTAAAACAGAACGACGGAGCATAGGAATGGAAAGGCTTACCGAAGTTTTACAGATCTAAAAGTCCTTCTGGCAAATTCAAATACATCATTTTGGAAAGATCGTCGATCGAATCGATGAGCGCATGGTTCAGCGGGATCAGGATTTCCCGGTCGTTATAATTCACGATAGCCATTTCCTGTTGGGGATATTCCACTACTTTTTTAATAATGCCGATTTCTTCCTGGTTCTCTGCATTGAGGATAAGGTAGCCGGCATATTTT
>CAZKDA010000380.1:0-2007 GCA_964551455.1 uncultured Saprospiraceae bacterium | reverse complement strand
CCGGCTCTGGTCACCACCTCATGCAAAGGGTATCCCGGCAGGTTGTGCAGTGCAAAAACATAATCGGGGGTTATTTTTTTGAATTTTTTATCCTTCAAAACCTGGACGGCGCCGGCGCCATTTTCTTCGGCAGGTTGAAAAAGTAAAACCACCCTTCCTTTTTTTGGTCTGTTCTTGCCCAAAACCGCGGCCAGCCCTGCGACGATAGCCATGTGCCCGTCATGGCCGCATTTGTGCGAAATATTACGTTCCACCGAGCGGTATTCAAAGTCATTGGTTTCTTTGATGGGCAGGGCATCCAGCTCGCAACGGATCAAAATGGTCGGTTCGTTTCCGTAATATTGGAAAACGGCTGCCACGCCGTGTCCGCCTAAGTTTTCGATGATCTGATTGGGTTTATAGGATTTTAAAAATCCGGTGATGCGTTTGGCGGTGGCTTCTTCGTGTTCGGAAAGTTCGGGATGTTTGTGCAACACCTTCCTGAGCCGGATGAGCAATTTTTCAGGTATTTTATAATTTGTCGTCATATCAGATTTTTGATTTATCAAATCTCATTTCGAGGTATTTATTGGTAAAACCCAGCTTTTTATACAGATGGAAGGCGGGATTGTCAGGCTCCACATGAAGCGCAATATTTCCCGTAGCGGCACTGATAGCCTGTTGCATCAATTGCTTCCCAAGCCCCTTTCCGCGATGTTGTTTGTGGATGGCGATGTAAACGAGGATGTTTTCAGGGATGTAGCCTGACATACCGGTTTCGTTGATCACCACTGCGCCGACGATCTCATCGTTCGTCAGACCCAGCACGATATGTCCACCCTTGTTTGGTACAAACACAAATTCCAGCGCTTTGAGGATGTCGCTTTTTTTGTCCCGGTACTGTTCCAGGTGTTCATGTAAAAAATCCGCAATGACCTCATTGGAATACAATGGATCCGGGCCGGATTGTTTGTTTATTATTTTGAAAGTCATATTATGGAAATGTTGATTTGTTGATGTGCTAATTTGCTAATTTGTTAATTTGTTAATCCGCAAACGTGTGCCTGCCTGTATACTTCGGCAGACAGGCCGACGCAGGCGGTATCCGCAAATCCGCAAATTTTACAGAATAACAAATCTTACAAGTCAATTAAAATTCCTCAGCTATTGTCACCCGACAAGGTTTTTCTATTTGCAGCAGAACAGCGTTTAACAATGAAAATTACAGGCAACTGGCGCCGGAGTTAGCTTATGAAAGCGCCTGAATTTTAATCAGCCAAAACAAAGGCAAATGAGTTTTAAAGTTTATTTTTTGCCCTGTGGCTGTTTTCAGGTAGCTGAAGCTCCTGAATTGGCAAAGGTAATGAAAACCCACGACTTTAAAAATGCGAAAGCCCCAACAAAGGGAAACACACTTTGGTAATTTTTAGTCTAAAATCTAATGTCTAATGTCTGGTGTCTAATGTCCCGACTTTGTCGGGATCTACGCTACGCTTCGATCTGGTGTCTAATGTCTGGTGTCCCGACTATGTCGGGATCTACGCTACGCTTCGATCTAAAATCTCCTTCACTTACTCTTGTCGAGCGTCAGTTCGAGGTCAACAAATTCCTGTTTTCGTTTTACCCTGACGGTGACCTTGTCGCCTGGTTTATATTTTTCGATAGCCAGGAGCAGGTCGCTGTTCGATTTTATCTTTTCGCCATTGATACCGGTGATGATGTCGCCCAGGTCAAAATCACCAGCGCGGTTTCGGGTAGTGGGTACGATACCGGCTGCATCGGCTGCGCTGTTTTTGATCACGTTGAGTACCAAAGCGCCTTCTTCACCGAGGCGATTCATCACTTGCTGGCTGGCCAGTTCTACGCCCAGCGTAGGCCGCATCACCCTTCCGTGTTCGATCAGTTGAGGTACTACCCAACTCACGACATCCACCGGGATCGAAAAGCCAATGCCCGCATAAGCTCCCGAAGGACTGTAAATGGCGGTATTGACGCCGATGAGCCTGCCTCCGGAATCCAGCAAGGGAC
>CAZKDA010000379.1:0-2038 GCA_964551455.1 uncultured Saprospiraceae bacterium | reverse complement strand
CCTTTCAAATTCGATAAAAGCAAGATTGTAAATTGTCCTCACCATTTGTGATCAAGTCTGACAGGCGGGCTGCAAGAAGCAGATTTTTTTAAGAAAAAGCAGTTCCATATTCCTTTTTGCCTACGTGGCATTTCTCCCATTGCTCAATAATTAAAAAGGACTAAACTTACCTTTGCCTGCGTTGTTGGCTGCGCCTGCCCACACAACGTTGGTGTGCGGGCAGGTTTATATCTGAGCAAATTTAGTTTCTGACAGCGCTGATAAATTTCTCAATAATAACTTTTGTCAAACCATTACTGCCTTTCGTCAATTGATAAGGCAGTTCCACCGGCTGTTAACATTTTGTAGCTAAACAATGTGTTAATTTTACCTCACCTCCCAATACTGTTTTCCATTTTTTACAACAAATTATCCTTTCCAATGAGACTACTTTTTACCTTTTTTATTGCCTGTATTTTATCCTGTGGGAATAACAATTTTCATGGGGAATTCGACTCAAAAAAACTTTCGGCTAAATATGAAAAAGACGGCACGGCTCAAATGCTCGACAGCCTGAATAAGATATATCGAAGTACCAATTTTGAAAACCATATTTATAACATTACTGAAAGCCTGGTATTTTTTGAAAACTTTCTGAACCAAAAAGGAAGTAACGCTAAGGGAACTGACATTTTCAACTATGCAATAATTTTGTTAAAAGCAGGCGAGACGGATCGTTCGATCAAAATGTTCGAAGAACTTCTGGCCAAATTGCCTAACCTGCAAACAATCGACGAATCCACAAAACCTTTTCACACTCAATACGCCATAGCTTATATGCGAAAAGGTGAGATTGATAATTGCGTCGAAAACCATTCTGCCGAATCCTGTTTGTTGCCAATCAAAGGGCAAGGGATACACGTGAACCAAAATGGCTCAAGAGCCGCCATCGGGATATATGAAAAAATTCTAGAAAAATTCCCGGAGGATTTGCAAAGCCGGTGGTTGTTGAATATCGCCTACATGACACTCGGAGAACATCCGGGAAAAGTGCCAAAAAAATGGCTCATTCCGGCCAGCGCCTTTGAATCGGAATACAATCTCCCGAAATTTAATAATATCGCTATGAATCTGGGTGTAGATGTAAACAGTCTCGCCGGAGGAAGTATCACGGATGATTTTAATAATGATGGTTTCATCGATATTATCGCTTCCTCATGGGGGTTGCGGGATCAAATCCGCTATTTTATCAACAAAGGGAATGGCGCTTTTGAGGAAGCTACCGAAAAAGCCGGATTGAAAGGAATTACAGGCGGATTGAATATCCGACAGACTGATTATAACAACGACGGACATCTCGATTTCATCATCTTGCGCGGAGCCTGGTATCCGAAAATCGAAATGGGTATCCAGCCGAATTCACTGATCAGAAATAATGGCGACGGCACTTTCACCGATGTTACTATCGAAGCTGGATTGTATTCGATAACCCCAACACAAACCGCTGTGTGGGTGGATTACAACCTCGACGGATGGCTTGACCTATTTATTGGCAATGAAAGAAGTTTTAATGAAAATAAAGAAATGATTTTCCCCTGTGAATTTTATCACAATAACGGAGACGGGACTTTTACAAATATTGCCCCTGAAATTGGCCTGAATATACTCGCTTTTGTGAAAGGCGCAGCCACCGGTGATATCAACAACGACGGTTGGCCTGACCTGTATATTTCCACCATGGGTGGCCCGAATAAATTGTTCATCAACCAAGGTCCGCAGGCAAATAATCAATGGAAATTTGAAGAAATCACACATACTGCCGGAGTCCAGAAACCACACAATAGTTTTCCATGCTGGTTTTTTGATTATGACAATGACGGCCTTGATGATATTTTTGTTTCATCCTACTATGGTTCCAGCGTCAGCCAGACTGCCGATGCGGCCAGAGAATGTCTTGGGTTACCGCTTAATACGGAGCCTTCGGGATTGTACAAAAACAACGGTGACCTGACATTCACCGACGTTACGAAAAAAGCCAAACTTCACAGACCTTTCGGCA
>CAZKDA010000378.1:0-2093 GCA_964551455.1 uncultured Saprospiraceae bacterium | reverse complement strand
AACAATATCTCCAGCGTCGGGAGCAGATCGTCATTCAGCAATTCGCCCTTCTCCACGGGCTTCGGCTTATTGACGATCTCTGGTTTTGGAGTGCGCGTATCCACGACAGTCATCGGAATGTGAGCATATTTGTGTTTTCTCGTATTATCCATGATGTATAAATTTTTTTACCTTTGAAGGTCTGGTTTTGAAATGTATTGTTTCAATGTTTCAAAGTGCCCCACAAACATAAAACAAAAAGTTTTAATAGTCAAAATTTTTTTAAACATTTTATTTTAAAAAATGGCGAATTTTTCAAACAATATTGTAAATCAACGATTTAAAAAAGTTTTTGAAACACTGGAACGCCGCAACCTCATTAAAAGCAAATCCGATATTGCTGAAAAACTCGGTACCTACAACCACGTGATCAACAGTATTCTGAAAGGAGATCGCAGCATAACCGTCGAGCAGCTAAACAAATTGTTTGATGTATATAACATCAATGCCAATTACCTCTTCGGAAGGAGCGATGAGCTTTTTCAACACGACTTCGATCAGCAAATCGCATCAATGCCGTTTTCAAACCAAAACGGAAGAAAAAACATCACCCTCGTTCCCGAAAAAGCGCTCGCAGGTTACGCCACCCAGCACCAAAACCCCGCCTTCCTCGATAACCTCCTCCACTTTTCAATACCCGGCCTCAACGGCGAACTCGTCGCATTTGAGATCAGCGGCGACAGCATGATGCCGACCATTACCAGCGGCGATATTATCGTTTGCGAAAAAATGGAACGCGGAGAGCCGATCCGCGACAACCAGGTTTATGTCATCGTAACCGACGTCGTCGTCGCCAAACGAATCCAGCATGTGAAAAAAAGCAGCCGCCTGGCCGAGCTGAGATTGATCTCGGACAATGGCAAAGTGTATCAGCCTTACAACATCGACCCGGAAGAGATCCGGCAAATCCTTCGCGTTAAATGCCGCCTGACCACTCATGCCATCAGTTGATAATAAAATGGCTCCTTCGATCCGTTTTGTGGATTTGGAATTAAATTTGAACGAACAAAAGGTTACTTCCGGGAAAGGCTTTTATATTATGGGTCTGAAATTCCAAACCCGAAATCGTCTTTCTTCCCTTCCGGCGAATCCATTTTTTTATCATTATAATCCCACTTTCGCATGAAAAAGCAATTCTTTATTTTAGCTGCCGCTTTGTTTTTTATGGCGGCCGGTACTTCATCCTGCAAAAGCCACAAATGCTACGGCGGCGGCTGGTACAACAATCGGAACACAGACTATACACCTGCCGGCAAAACCACAAACTGCGACCTCGTCAATGAACAGCAGGAAGCAGATGATAACGCAGCAACGCCATAGATTTACCGACCAAAGAAAAAACATAAAAGAGGAAATTGACAACAACAGTTTCCTCTTTTTTTATGCCCTCATTTTTAAATACTGGTGAATTCTGCTATTTTCGCCCCTGTGTGGTGAATCTCTACATTTTAAATCAGGAACCAACAACTATGAAAATACTCGAAGGAAAAACAGCGCTGGTCACAGGAGGCTCGCGGGGGATCGGCGAAGCCATTGTCCGAAAATTTGCTGAACACGGAGCACAGGTAGCTTTCACCTATTTGTCGTCGGAGAGCCGCGCCAGAAACATAGAATCGGAGCTGGCCGCCTCGGGTGGTCGCGCTAAAGCATATCATTCGGATGCCAGCGACTATGCCCAGGCCGAAGCGCTGGTCAACGCAGTTTTGAAAGATTTTGAAAAAATAGACATCCTGGTCAACAACGCCGGGATCACCCGCGATACCCTGATGCTCCGCATGTCGGAAGAGCAATGGGACGAAGTCATCCGCACAAACCTCAAATCGGTTTTTAACCTTACGAAACATGCGCTCCGGCCTATGCTGAAAAATCGCGGCGGTTCGATCATCAATATGAGTTCGGTGGTCGGCGTCTTCGGCAATGCCGGGCAGGCCAACTACGCCGCTTCAAAAGCAGGCATCTTCGGTTTTACAAAATCCATCGCCAAGGAAGTAGGTTCGCGGAATATCCGCTGCAACGCCATCGCTCCGGGTTTTATCGAAACAGAAATGACCGGC
>CAZKDA010000377.1:0-2145 GCA_964551455.1 uncultured Saprospiraceae bacterium | reverse complement strand
TTTCAACTCCCGGACTAAAAACAACGAGTTGAAACTAAAAAACGGCCTGGGCAAATCCGGCGCTAAATTTATCCTTTCCACCTGGTTAAGCAATAAATACAGAACCAATGATTACATATTTGATGTATGGAAAGATTGTTATGTAGCCACGAAAGAACATTTTTATCACGTGGGCGGAAAAGAATCAAACCGAAACGCAGTGTATGAAGCGCTGCTTTCAAATATAAAATTGAAAGACAGCATTTCAAATATGGAAATGAAGTCGCGAATTGAACTCAATGAATCCCAATTAACAACTGATAATACTTCAAAAGAAATACCGCAGCAATTGCATTTAGCCCTCGAAGATCAGAAGTGGTTGACTAAGGTCACCAAATCCTGAATTTTTCATTGTTGGGCAAAGCCTTGCTGTTTTTACTTTACTAAAAAAATGTTTAATGAAATCAGTACTAACTTTCTTATTTGTAGCAATATCACTGGCTGCCAACAGCCAGAATGATCTGATGCAATCTACCAAAACGCCGGGCGAAGAAAAGACGGAACTGCTGTGTGTTATGATCAGTTGTGAAGGAAAAGACCCGCTGTCATTGTATGAATTCAACGGCATCGGCTTCAACAAACTAGAAGAAGCCACTCCGGTGGGAAAAGACAGCTTTTTGATTTCGATGCCGTCTGGCGATCCCCGGTTTTATTATGTGGGTACCGACGAAAGCCAGGTTCGCCCCGTCATTTTCGATCACGAAAGATCACTCTCGATGGTAGGCGCTTGTACCAGGGTGCGTGCTTCCAGCGTGCATGGCTCTGATGCTAATACAGATTATGACAACCTGATGACCACACTCGTTCAGTGGCAAAAAGAGTTGCAGATTGAAAACGGAAAATTCGCTCAACTTGCCATGCAAAACCCGCAAGCCGCTGAAGTCATTAAAAAAACAATGGCCGAGATTGACCGCAAGCAGATGCATCTCCTTGATTCCCTAAAAAAAGAAGACCCTTTCCTGGCGCGTATCGCCGCATTGAACACTTACCTGAGCTTTCCGAACAACCAGGGAGAATACACCAACGAAGTGGATTATTTCGTGGATAAGTTTTTTCAGTTCGTTGACCTCAAAAGTCCCGATTACAATGACATTCCTGCCATTTTCGAGGCTTTTAAAAAATATTCCCAAACGCTCGCATCTGTCGGCTTCAATGAAGAAAAAGTGAAAACGAGTATCCAAAATCAGTTGCAACAAATTCCTTCGGAAAGCCGGGCTTACCGCTATGCTTTCGGCGGTGTAGTTATCGGCCTGCAATCAAAAAACCATCCGGCATTTTACGGTTTTGCGAATCAGTTTATTGAAAAATATGAATCGACCACTGATCCCGTATCCATCCAGCGGTTGAAAATCCAGTTGAATCAATTTAAAAGTTTTATTTCCGGAAATGCGGCGCCGGATTTTACCCAGAAAACTCCGGATGGCGAAGACCTCAGCCTGAGCGATCTGCGGGGTAAAGTCGTGCTGATCGACTTCTGGGCAAGCTGGTGCGGCCCTTGCCGAAAGGAAAACCCACACGTGGTGAAACTTTACAAAAAATACAAAGACAAAGGTTTTGAAATAATCGGCGTCAGCCTGGACAGAGATCGTGAACGATGGTTGCAGGCCATTGAAAAAGACGAACTGACCTGGAAGCACGTCAGCGATCTGAAAGGATGGAAAAACCAGGTTGCCCAGATGTACTCCGTCAGGTCGATACCGCATACGGTTTTGCTGGATGAAGAAGGTAACATCATCGCCCGCGACCTGCGATCAAAAGCCCTGGAAAGACAACTGGAAAAAATTTTTAGCGACTGATCCCAAAGTCCGGCCAACTTTCACAGTAGTCTCTTTTATGAAAAATGCTTTTTTACTGTTTGCCATACTTTTCCTATTCGCTTGTGAAAACGGAGAAGAACAGCAAACCCCGGTAGTAATAGCTAAAGAAGCAGTTGTGCCGGAACCCGCAAAACCTCCGGAACCTGAAATTCGCGTTCCCGATTACGACACTACCCAGTGGATAGAACTGATTTCTCTAAATCCCGCGATAGTCCTGGATTTAAGATACGCCACCACGAACAATTTTGTGAACGAACAACTTTACGACTGTGGCCGTTGCTTCCTGCGC
>CAZKDA010000376.1:0-2157 GCA_964551455.1 uncultured Saprospiraceae bacterium | reverse complement strand
CGTGGGGCTGGGCGGCGCCATCTGTGCGGCGCATTCCATCAAGCCGGATTTTGGTTTCGGCCTCGATGTCACCATCGCTTATGATGTGCCCGGCTCCAACAAACACGAGCAGGTCACCTGCCTCGGCAAAGGCGCTGCCATCAAGATCATGGACGGCTCGACGATATGCGACTACCGCATGGTCAATTATCTGAAAGAGTTGGCTGATAAAAAGAAGATCAAATGGCAACCCGAAGTGTTGCCGGCGGGCGGAACCGACACGGCGGGCATCCAGCGTTATGGAAAAAACGGCTCGATAGCAGGAGCCATTTCCATCCCGACGCGACATATCCACCAGGTGATCGAAATGGCACACAAGGAAGATATTTTCAACTGTATCGAATTGCTGAAACACGGGCTGACCCACCTCGACCAATACGACTGGCGCTTTAAATAATGGCATTCTCCTGAAAAGTTCAGAAACCTTTTGCAGCTAAATTTGGGGAAGTCGGGATATTGTCAGATATTGGATAACACTGAAAAGTGATGACGTTAAAATTTAAAAAAACTTTTGACGCAAATTCGCACAAATTACACAAATAGATCACTATGCATTTAGCATTTAATTTGCGGAATTGGTGAAAATTTGTGTCGTTCGAATTTAATATATCAACGTAAAATTTTACAACCAAAACTACTATGTGGAAACTCGAAGACAACAAACTCAAAGCTACTTTCAAATTCAAGGACTTTACCGAAGCATTTGCCTTTATGACGGAAGTGGCCTTCCACGCCGAAAAACAAAACCATCATCCGGATTGGAGCAATGTGTGGAACACCGTGGAAATCCATCTGAATACCCACGATGCCGGAAATGTCGTGACGGAAAGAGACCACAAGCTCGCTAAAACCATCGATTCTGTTTTCAAAAAATATGCTTAGCGTGAACATTGCTTCCAAACTCCCCAAGGTGGGAACTACCATTTTTTCGGTGATGTCCGCCCTTGCCAACGAGCACAAGGCTATCAACCTCTCGCAGGGCTTTCCCAACTACGACTGTTCTGATAAGCTCAAAAAACTCGTCAATAAATACATTGAAAAAGGCCCCAACCAATACGCGCCGATGGCCGGCGTGCCCTTGCTCCGGGAGAGGATCGCCCAGAAGATTGAAAAAATGTACGGGACGCATGTCGATCCGGAGCAGGAGATCACCGTTACCGCCGGAGCGACCCAGGCTATCTTCACGGCTATTGCCGCCTTCGTTCAGCCCGGCGACGAAGTGATCATTTTTGAGCCGGCGTATGACTCTTACCGCCCTTCGATCGAAGTTTTCGGCGGTTTCCCAATCGTGTACAAGCTCGAAGCTCCGGATTATGCCGTCAATTGGAACACCTTTGCAAAACTGATCACGCAACGAACGCGGATGATCATCATCAACACCCCACATAATCCTACCGGCACCACGCTGAAAAAGTCCGACCTGCTGAAACTGCAACAACTCACCAATGGCTCGAATATCCTGGTGTTGAGCGATGAAGTGTATGAACATCTCATCTTCGACGGGCAGCAGCACCAAAGCACTTTGAGGTTCCCGGAATTGTACACTCGCACCCTGGCTGTCTATTCTTTTGGAAAAACCTTCCACAACACCGGCTGGAAGATCGGCTATTGCGTCGCTCCTCCGCAGCTTACCAAAGAATTCAGAAAAGTACACCAATTCAACGTCTTTTCGGTGAATACCCCGCTGCAACACGGCATCGCTGATTTTCTCATCAAACCAAACGAATATTTGGAACTGAATGAATTTTACCAGCAAAAAAGGGATTATTTTCTGGATGCATTAAAAGGCTCGCGGTTTAAGCCCATCAAATGCGAAGGCACTTATTTTCAACTCGCCGATTACTCCGCCATCAGCGATGAAAAAGATACGGAGTTTGTAAAACGACTGCTCATCGATCACGGTGTAGCGGCTATCCCTGTTTCAGTTTTTTATTCCGCTGGCAACAGAAACGACAAAGTCATCCGCTTCTGCTTCGCCAAAACGGAAAAGCTCCTCAAAAAAGCAGGCAGGCTGTTGTCGAAGGTGTGAAGGTAATAGATGAAAAGATAGTAGATTTCAGACGTGCTGAATCTTATTAAGTCGTACTAACTATAGAATCCGAAAAAGTCGTATTAACT
>CAZKDA010000375.1:0-2188 GCA_964551455.1 uncultured Saprospiraceae bacterium | reverse complement strand
GAATGTTTTTATTGCGGATTGGGTGGAGTGATTCCTTTCAAAAAGCAATAAACTCCTTCACCAGCTTTATCATCAGCGCCTGGGTGTCGGCGTCAGCTATTTCACCGTTTTTATCCACGAGCATATCCGCTCCGGAGATGGGCAGTTTGTAAGGCATCACCACGGTGCCGAGGTAATTTAAAACCCCAGTCAGGTGATCCATGCCCCGGATATTTCCGGCTTTTCCAGCGGCAAGGCCGGCCATTGCTGCTTTTTTACCTTCAAAGGTTTTGGCGCTTTGCCTGACCGAACAGGCGTCGATGAACATTTTTAAAACCCCGGGAAAACTACCGTTATACTCCGGCATGATAAACAAAAACTTGGCTGCGGGGATCAGGTAGTCATTTTGCACCTTGACCAGGCTTTTGGTTTGGCCGTTTTCGCTGTACATTCCCGTGTGAAAGATATCCAGTGGCAGGTTTTCAAGGGAGAGAAATTTTACATCTTCGGCGCTGTATTTTACCATCATCTGGTAAAACTGTTTTGCTACGGGTAAAGTAGCGCTTTTTCGTCTGTTCGTTCCGGAAATGACCGTGATCATGTTTTATTAGATTAAAAAAGTGGTTCTTTGACAATTAGCATTAGTGTCGTAAACAAGGTTTTTGAAAAAAACCAGTCTTGGTAAAAATCACGTTAGTTTTTCTTTTGTTCCCTTTTCCCGACTGCATCGGGATCCAAGATGTTCCCTTTTGTGGCCTGCCACGCCCGCGGCGTGGTTCAAAAATAAGACATTTAAACCTTGACAAAGCCTGTATTTTATATTGCTCCCGCACTTTTTGCCAAAGAACGAAAAAGTAAAGAAATTAAGCAGCAACAAGATAAAATTAAATCCGGCTTGATCGTGAAAAGTTATGGAAAAATGATCCGTAATTTTCAAGCATTATTAAAGGAAATTCTATAAAAGAAAGTATCTTTAACCTTCAATATATTTTTAATATAAAAATGCATCCATTCAAGTATGAGCATTACGTATTACGGACATTCTTCTTTTGGTATTGAATTCAACGGCGCCAACCTCGTTTTTGACCCCTTCATTAGTCCGAACGACCTTGCTAAACACATCGACATCGAATCTATCCCGGCAGATTATATCCTCCTTTCCCACGGACATCAGGATCATGTGGCTGATGCCGAAACCATAGCGAAAAGAACCGACGCACCTATTATTTCCAACTTTGAAATATACTCCTGGTACGTTGAAAAGGGATTGAAAGGGCATCCGATGAATCATGGCGGCTCCTGGAAATTTGACTTCGGTACCGTAAAATATGTGTATGCCGTGCATTCCAGCGTATTGCCCGATGGTACTTATGGCGGCAATCCGGGGGGCTTTGTTATATCAAATGGCAAAACCACTTTTTATTTTGCCGGAGACACTGCGCTCACGATGGATATGAAACTGATTCCCATGACTTGCCCGAAACTCGATTTTGCCATTTTGCCCATTGGCGACAATTTTACTATGGGCATTCAGGATGCTTTGATCGCCAGCGATTTCATCGAATGCAACAAGATCATCGGTTGTCACTACGATACTTTTGGTTATGTCAAAATAGACCATGCAGCAGCTAAAAAAGCTTTTGCCGGCAAAGGAAAAGAATTAATTTTGCCGGAGATCGGCGCCACGTTCAATCTGTAGTTTTTTTAATTTTATTCAGTTTAAAAAAAACTCAAATCGTAAAAAGCAGAAAATGGGAAAAGTTGTAGCAATTGCAAACCAAAAGGGCGGAGTTGGAAAAACGACCACGGCGATCAATCTGGCGGCCAGCCTGGCCATCCTCGAAAAAAAAGTGCTTATCATCGATGCCGACCCGCAGGGCAATGCATCTACGGGCGTCGGGATCATCCCCGATACAGTGGAATACAGTACTTACGATCTCATGGTGAATGAAGTCGATCCGGGTGCAGCAATACTCAAAACGGAAACGCCCAATCTTTTCATCATTCCTTCAAATATTAACCTGGTAGGCGCTGAATTGGAATTGGTTTCGAAATTCCGTCGTGAGTTTATTTTAAAAGAAGCGGTGGACAAGATCCGCGATCAGTTTGACTACATTTTCATCGACTGCCTGCCATCGTTGGGCATCGTGACGGTAAATGCGCAGTCAGCCGCCCATTCGGTTCTGATACCTGTGCAATGTGAATTTTT
>CAZKDA010000374.1:0-2293 GCA_964551455.1 uncultured Saprospiraceae bacterium | reverse complement strand
TCAGCAAGGGTCTTTTTGGTAAGTCTCAATGAATTAATCCAATCGCCAATCTCCTTCTCTGCGCATCTCCCCGCTCTTTGCGAGAGGCACATCTTCACACCTTATTGCTCAGCACAGGTTCCTCTTTCTAATTCCCAATGAATTAATCCAATCGCCAACCATCCTCTTTGCGCCTCTCCCCGCTCTTTGCGAGAGGCACTTCTTCATCAAGGTTCGAGCTCTGCGAGCTCTCACTCAAACTCATTATTCACCCTAAACCCTGCATCCTTCAGCGCCTGCTCCCGTTTAAATAATTCAAGATCAGCATGGACCATTTCTTTAATCAATGCATCTACCGAATATTTGGGGACCCAACCCAGTTTTTCCCTTGCTTTACTCGCATTACCAATGAGTAAATCGACCTCTGTGGGCCGGAAATAATTGGGATCAACCGCTACCAGTACCTGACCTTTTTTCAGGAATAGATGATCGTCTTTTACCGAAGCAACGATGCCCTGTTCGGATTTTCCCTCTCCGCGAAATTCCAGTTCGACGCCGACTTCGCGGAAGGATTTACGGACAAAATCGCGAACCGTCGTGGTGACACCGGTGGCGATTACAAAGTCTTCCGGAATATCCTGCTGCAGGATCATCCACATCGCCTCGACATAATCTTTGGCATGACCCCAGTCACGGCTGGCGTTAAGGTTACCAATGTGCAGTTGTTGCTGCAATCCCAGCGAAATGCGGGCCACCGCCCGGGTGATTTTACGGGTTACAAAAGTTTCTCCCCGCAGCGGACTTTCATGGTTGAATAAAATACCGTTGCAGGCAAACAGGTTATAGGCTTCGCGGTAGTTGACAGTTATCCAGAATCCGTACAACTTGGCGACCCCGTAGGGAGAGCGCGGATAAAACGGTGTTTTTTCGCTTTGCGGAACTTCCTGTACCAGCCCATACAATTCGGAAGTAGAGGCCTGATAAATCCGGGTCTTTTCAGTAAGCCCCAGCAGGCGTACTGCCTCCAGGATTCGCAAGGTACCGATGCCATCGACATCGGCCGAATATTCGGGTTCGTCAAAACTCACCTTGACATGCGACATCGCACCGAGGTTATAAATTTCATCCGGCTGTACTTCCTGAATAATCCGGATAATATTGGTGGAGTCGGAAAGATCGCCGTAGTGCAAGATAAAATGGCGGTTGTCTACATGCGGATCTTCATAAAGGTGATCAATGCGCTGAGTATTAAAAAGAGAACTACGCCGCTTTATACCGTGGACTTCATAACCTTTCTTTAATAATAATTCAGACAGATAAGCTCCATCCTGACCGGTAACGCCGGTAATCAGTGCTTTTTTCATAATTCTGTTGAAGAATGTTGAAATAATGTGTTAACATATAATATATGTTTCTACGGGAGGTGTCTGAATTAGGATTTTTAGGATGGGAAGATTATAGCAAAGGTTCTTCATTGGTCGTTGCTTTTAATTGTCCTTGCCCTGAAATTCACGGTGTTGCGCTCTTGGTTATTCCCCAGTTAAACAATTAAACTTCCCAACACCAAAAAATCACAAACCCTTAACACCATTCAGATCAAGGCGGTAAGACTGAGTAAGCGGTAAATGCAATTCTTTGAAAATATCCTGAAGGTTATGCGTACGATGTCCCCCCATTGGGGGGCAGGGGGGGTAAAAAGGATATTCTGTTGATAAAAAGTAAAATCATTAACTACCAGTTTCTCCGGATAAAACAGTTCAACAATTAAACAGTTAAACAATTAAACACCTCAAGACCCCTAAATCCCCTAAAAGGGGACTTCCCAGTCTGCTGAAAAAAACCACTTATGCAACATTGGAAGGATCGATTCAACCATAGTGCAGCAAGCCCCTCATAGTGGACCCAATTAAACAATTAAACGAATCAACAGTTAAACATCATTTTCCACCCCCTGCCCCCTCAAGGGGGACATCAAACCAAGGAATGTTTTCCAACCCCTCCGGGGAGTAAAACCACCCTCCTTGAAAAGGACCAGAATACCACAAGACCATAAAACCAAAATACCAACATTAAACACCTCAAGACCCCTAAATCCCCTAAAAGGGGACTTCCCAGTCTGCTGAAAAAAACCACTTATGCAACATTGGAAGGATCGATTCAACCATAGTGCAGCAAGCCCCTCATAGTGGACCCAATTAAACAATTAAACGAATCAACAGTTAAACATCATTTTCCACCCCCTGCCCCCTCAAGGGGGACATCAAACCAAGGAATGTTTTCCAACCCCTCCGGGGAGTAAAACCACCCTCCTTGA
>CAZKDA010000373.1:0-2303 GCA_964551455.1 uncultured Saprospiraceae bacterium | reverse complement strand
GTCATGGGATTGAGTCGCACCACCTAAAAGAAGTAGAGCGAGCAGTATGTAGATTAGGAAAATATAAGTAAGTGGATTCGATTCTACAATTATTGGAAGCGCATAAAAAAATGAAAAAAGTAACCTACATAATTGTCTATTTATGTTTTACGGTATGTTGTATTCAATCTTCTAACACGCCTAGCAATGCTATTAATGATTTTGAAAACCCTAAAAATGCCCCTTCGAAATCAAATCAAATTGTGCAATTAAGCATGCCAAAAGATACTGTTTTTCATCCTGAAAAATTTCATGAGGAAGTCCAAGATACTGTATTAAATAAAATTGACGGAATCCACCTTAAATTAACGAGATATCCAAGAATGGATAAAGGAAGATATGAATTATATGAATATGAAAATGGAATTATTGAAGGCGTATTTTTTCGAGATTATGTAGGACATATAGAATTAAAAATAAGAGAAAATGTAGTTTTCGATTATCAGTTTGAGAAAGAAGGATTTTCAGAAATTGAAGATGAGGAATTTATGAAGTATGCTATTTTACATTCTTTAAGGTTAGACAATTACGACCCAAAAAATGGAGAAGTTAAAATCTGGTGTACTGTTGCTGTTCCTGACACAGATTGGTTGTATCTTTTCGAATTTAAGATTGATGAATCTGGTAAAATTGAAAGAAAATTGCTGGAAATCAATTAAAAGATACGTGCTCCAACAATGATTCCTATTTGTCCATACCAGCGATCTCAACCCACGCAAATTTGCTCCGAGCCATCGCTCTCTGCGAATCCGCCTGACCGGAACGGGCTGGTTTCGTGCCAAACAGATAATCTGGTACATCCCTAAACACGACCACGATCCAGTTCTACTCCGTGAATTTTCCGCACGGCAATAAACCATTCAAAGACCTTTTATTCTTTTATTGTGAAATAGCACGGAACAAACCCTGTGCAGAGCCAGGCGCTCAGTTGATTTTAGTTAAATAAAAAAATCGATCAACGAAAATAAAACAGCTTCAAAGAATTGCTATATTGCTTTCCGTTTGAATCGACATGTAGGGCAGGTATTAATTGATGCCATTTTTTCACCCCAAAATTTTGTCCTATGCTCAAAAAGATTCTCCTGGGCCTCCTTTCCCTTGTGGTTTTAATTGTTCTTGGCAGTTTCATCTTTGTTCAGGTTTCGTATAACAAAAAATACGACTGGCCAGGCTCATCGCTTACGGTTAGCACCGATTCTGCGGTGATCGTCCGCGGCGAATACCTCGTTACAGGCCCTGCGCATTGCGTTTCCTGCCATATGTCGAGTTTCGAAGACCTTGTCGCTGCTGATGGGGGAAAACCTTTTCCGTTAAAAGGCGGCATTGGCATTCCGCTTGGTCCGCTCGGAGTCATGTATGCCAAAAACCTGACCCCCGACACCAAAACAGGTATCGGCCGGTATTCCGACGAGGAGGTATTCCGCATGATGCGGCACGGCATCAAACCCAACAGCACGGCTTCTCTGCCGCTGATGATGCCGTTCTGGAATATGGCTGACGAAGATCTCGTCGCTGTTGTTTCCTACCTCCGTTCGCTGGAACCCGTGGAAAATGAAGTACCGGAGCCGGAATGGAACTTTCTGGGTAAAGTTATCCGTTCCATTTCTCCAGTCTTCAAACCTATCAAAGACCCGCAACCGCCGGCAGTAGCACCACCGATGGCAGCTACTATTGAGCGTGGAAAATACCTCGCCCACTACGTCACGAATTGCGTAGGCTGCCATACCCCGCGCAATCCTGAAACCTTCGAAGCCATAGGTCCCGAGTTTTCCGGAGGCATGGAGTTCGAGCCCTGGCCGGAGTTCCACAAATATCTCGGTGTCGATCCCGATCTCTGGCTGCGCACGCCAAACATCACTCCGGCTCCGAACAGCGCTTTGTCCCGGTTTACCACTGCCGAAGCCTTTATCGCCCGGTTCCGGGCGGGACGCACCGTTAAATTTTCGCCGATGGACTGGGGCCCTTTCTCCCGCATGTCCGAAGAAGACCTCACCGCTATCTGGATGTGCCTCAACAGCCTGGAGCCGGTGGAAAACGACATTGCGGAAGTGATTTTTAAAAAGGAAGCGAAATAAGCCTGTATCGTGTGCAATTAAGGATCATGAGCTTTGGGATTAAAAAGCATGTTGTTGATTTGTACAAAACGGCTTAGTGCCTGCCTGACTTGCGTCGCAGGCAGGTTTCTCGTGCCTGCCTGACATGCGTCGCAGGCAGGCCCTTTTTGCCTTGGTGGTTATAATGTCAATATATCTAAGATTTGAGTG
>CAZKDA010000372.1:0-2305 GCA_964551455.1 uncultured Saprospiraceae bacterium | reverse complement strand
CAATTTAGAAAAGTTTTCCACATTTTTGGTGTCAACCTATACCATGAGAGAACAACGGTTCGACACAAACTAGAAACCCCGACTGGCCCCGACAGGTCGGGGCCAGTCGGGGCTGGCTACAAACTAGAAACTAGAAATCCCGACACGTCGGGAAAACTACAAACTAGCAACTACAAACTACAACCGAACCAACTCCCCCACCGCAGTTTTTATCCTGGCGATGGCATCTTTTAATTGCTGATCGGAAGCGGAGTAGCTGATGCGGAAGCAATTGTCAGCGCCGAAGGCAGAGCCGGAAACCACTGCGACATGCGCATTGGTCAGGATAAACTCGCAGAAGTCATCGGCTGTTTCAATGACCGTTTTGCCATTGGATTTGCCAAAATAATCGCTGATATCCGGGAATACATAAAAAGCGCCCTGTGGGTTGTTCACTTTGAAACCTGGGATTTCGCCAAGCAATTCCAACACCAGGTTTCTCCTTTTCAAAAAAGCTTCCTTCATCTTGTGCGTTGGGCTCATATCCGCGAGCAAGGCATACGCTGCGGCTTTTTGAGAGAATGAAGTAGCGCCGGAGGTAAATTGCCCCTGCATTTTTGTACAGGCTGCTGCGATTTCTTTAGGAGCGCCCATATAACCCAGGCGCCAGCCGGTCATGGCAAATCCTTTTGAAAATCCATTCACCGTGATGGTCCTGTCTCTGACACAATCCACAGCGCCTATGCTAGCATGTTGGTCTGTGAAATTGATATACTCATATATTTCATCCGAAACGATGTAAACCCCTTCGTGCCGCGCAACCGCTTCGGCGATTGCGGTCAGTTCTGCAAAGCTGTAAACCGAACCCGTAGGGTTGCAGGGAGAGGAAAAGATCACAAACTTTGTTTTGTTCGTAATGGCTCGCCCAACCTGCTCTGCGCTGACTTTGTAGTCTTTTTCTATACCCGCAGACACAACCACCGGCACTCCACCTCCCAGTTTTACAATTTCATAATACGAAACCCAATAGGGAGCCAGGATGACCACTTCATCTCCCGGGTTCAGCAACGACAGGCAAATATTGGCGACGGACTGCTTGGCGCCATTGGATACTACGATCTGTGAAAGATCGAAGTCGAGGTCGTTGTCGCGTTTGAATTTTGTGCGGATGGCCTCGCGAAGTTCCACCAATCCGGGTACGGGGGTGTATTTCGTGTAGCCGGCATTCAGCGCTTCAATGGCTGCCAGTTTGATATGATCGGGCGTATCGAAATCAGGTTCGCCGAGGCTGAGGTTGATCACATCGACACCCTGAGCCGCAAGGTCTCTGGCCTTTTGAGCCATACGGATGGTTGCAGACTCTTCCATTTGCAAAATGAGTTTCGACAGCGGAGATGAAGTTGTGATGGCCATGTTTATTAAAATGATATTTGTTTTAAAATAAGATATGAAAGGAGCACGGAATGTATTTTTAATGTTTTCCGGTATGTGATCCTTTTTTATTAGTCGTCTTCGGTTATGACTTCGGTTTTGGTAACTTCTACGGCTTCATTGTCGATCACCTTGTCGATGGCTGCCCTGAGTTGGAGCAGTTCATCGCGGGTAAAGTTGTTGGTGGATTCCCATTTGCCGTCTTTTTTATAAATCTTTTCTACTTCAAAGTCTTTGGCTGTAAATTTTCCATACTTCCCGTCTCTTTCATTTTCCCAAACGGTGATCTTCGCACTTCCAACCTGGTAGGTGGCTTTTGGTTTGTTGCTTTGTGCAAAACCGGCTATTGTAAATGTTACAAGAAACAGGGCAAGGGTTAAATATTTTTTCATTGTTTTAAATGTTTTGAGGTATTGTAAAAAAAATATGGTTTTTGGCCGGATATATTTTTATTCAGGGTGTACACAAAAGTAAAAGTTTTATTTTTCAAGCGGGTTGTAACGGAAGGATTTATTTTATTTTATTAGTAAACCCGATCGTTCATTAAAGGAAGCTCGTGTCAGACATTGTGTAGATGCCGGGAATAGTATTCGACAATTTCATTGTGATAAAAAGCCATATCCAGGTTTTTAGCCTCGTGGATGTCAAACCATTTTATTTCCGAGACTTCGCCGACATCGGGGTTTAATTCACCCTTTCCCGCTCGCGCCACCTCTCGAGGTAATGTGTCAAATTCACCTTGTCTCCGGCAAAAATCAACGCCCAAATCTCTGGTTTAAAAATTCGGAGCAAAATAATCATTGCTGACACCTAGACGCAAGCACAGCTTACGCCGAACCAGGGGCGAGGTAAGTGCAAATCGTTCCAAGGCCGTTCCAGTATCTTCTCCCACAAT
>CAZKDA010000371.1:0-2377 GCA_964551455.1 uncultured Saprospiraceae bacterium | reverse complement strand
ACTACATTTTCATCGACTGCCTGCCATCGTTGGGCATCGTGACGGTAAATGCGCTGTCAGCCGCCGATTCGGTGCTGATACCTGTGCAATGTGAATTTTTCGCATTGGAAGGCCTTGGAAAACTGATGAATACCATCAGCCTCGTGAACCGGCAACTCAACCCCGACCTGGAAATCGAAGGGATTTTGTTGTCGATGTACGACCGGCGATTACGTCTTGCCAACGAAGTGGTCAGCCAGGTTCAGGATTATTTTAAAGAGATCGTTTTCGATACCGTTATCCACCGCAATTCAAAGATCAGCGAATCTCCAAACCTGCATCTTCCCGTCGTGCTGTACGATGCCGCCAGCAAGGGAAGTATCAATTTTTTAAACCTCGCAAAGGAGTTTCTGAACAAAAACAAGGACTGGTCGCCGGGTAAGAAAAAAAGTGAAAGTAAGATTTCAGATATCAGACAGTAGAGTTCAGATATTAGACAGTAGAGTTCAGACCTGCCCGACACCTGCCTGACCTGCCTGCCAAGAGCATTCAGGCAGGCGGCAAAGGTAGGGTCAGACGGGTTTCAGGCTTTAGACAATACACAGAAACTAGCTTGTAAATCATAAACCGTAAACCGGGAAAATCATAATGGCTAAAAAAGTAAAAAAAAGAGAACTTGGGTTGGGCATCAAAGCGCTTTTATCCAATATCGATCATAAAGTGGAAGAAAACCCTGAAATGGTTGTCAGGGAATTGTCGAACACAGTGGCTTTTATCGCCGTAAACAATGTGGATGTCAACCCTTTTCAGCCACGAAAAGAATTCGATGAAGAATCGCTGAAAGAACTTGCAGAGTCGCTAAAAGTACATGGCCTGATCCAACCCATTACCGTCAGGAGGCTCGATAGCAAACACTACCAACTCATTTCCGGAGAACGCCGGCTCAGAGCAGCCAAACTCGCCGGCCTCGAAGAAGTTCCGGCATACATCCGCATCGCCGACGACCAGGAAATGCTCGAGATGGCGCTGGTGGAAAATATCCAGCGTGAGCAGCTCAACGCCATTGAAGTGGCCATCACTTTCCAGCGCCTGATAGACGAATGTGAACTGACCCATGAAGAACTTTCCGACCGCGTAGGCAAAGACAGAACTTCAGTCACTAACTATCTACGGCTTCTGAAACTCCCTCCCGAAATCCAGCAGGCGCTCAAGCTTAAACTGCTCTCGATGGGACATGCGCGGGCTTTAGTGGGTGTTGAAAATATCCTGCTGCAAAATGCGCTATTTAAGGAAACCGTTGAGAAGGGATTATCCGTGCGGGCATTGGAAAAACTGATCCGCGAAGCTACCGAACCTAAAAAGAAACCTATCGCAAAATCTTCATTACCCGACGATTACCAGGTGGTTGAAAATCAATTGAAATCTTCCCTCGAAGCCAAAGTGGAACTCAAGCTGAAAAACAAAGGAAAAGGACAGATCATCATCCACTTCGATTCCGATGAAACGCTGAACAACATCCTGGATAAAATTGAAAAATAGCCGGCAAACTATTCTTCAAGGTCATCCGTTATTGCAATACATGAAAAAGTTATTCACTATTCCCTGCTTTTTATTGGTTATTGTGCCAGCGGTTTTTAGCCAGGATGAAGTCGTGGTCGATTCCCTCCAAGCCGATAGCCTGAAGGAAATTTCAGAGATCACCAAACCTGAAAAGGCGAAAAAGTCCGGGGCTTTAGGCAATTTTTTTAAAAAAGATTATCCCAATCCCAAAAAGGCCTTGTTCATGTCGTTGGTGATCCCCGGCGCCGGTCAGATTTACAATAAAAAATATTGGAAAGTACCAATCGTATGGGGTGGTTATGGTTTAATGATCTATTTTATCGACTTCAGTGGTTCACAATACAGGCTCCTTCGGCAGGAATATATTTACGCCATCGATGGTGATGAAAACACTGTTTCACAACTCATGCTGTACAATGGCTGGGGCGAAGACGACATCTTGCAATTCCGCGATCTTTACCGAAAGCGGCTTGAACTTTCGTACATCGGCCTGGTAGCGATGGTTGTTTTGAGCGGTGTGGATGCTTTCGTGGATGCGCATCTGATGAAATTCGATGTGAGTGAAGACTTGTCCATGCAGCTACGACCAAAGGTTGAAATATTGCCAAATCATCACAACACCTTTGGGCTGGGTCTGAGTTTTCAGTTCAACAAAAAAAACAACGAACCGCCTGCCGGATTTTTTCAATATTAAACAACCGCCTGAATTTTCTTTTCCCTGAAAGCTAAGTACTAATAATGTTCAAAAATAATTCATTTAAATTATCCGGAGGCATTTGATGTTTTTTTTGTACGACCCGCTATGGGGTCGCTTTGACATTATTTCAATAAACTAACG
>CAZKDA010000370.1:0-2396 GCA_964551455.1 uncultured Saprospiraceae bacterium | reverse complement strand
TTATTGCATGGTTAATTTCTAGTAAATGGGAAAAATCGGAAATGATTTCTTCAATAATTCTAATTGAGTATGCCAATACCGGACTGGCGATTTTATTGGCCTTTAAATATTTTGATTCCACAACTTCAATCATGGCTGGTTTTTCGGAATTTCCCTGGTCTTTAGGCTTAATATTTTTGGAAAAGCTATTTTGCAAAAAATCCGGTTGATGTTTATAATTGGCGGGCCTGGAGACTGTAAAATAACCATTGAATCATGTCGGGACATTCAAAATGGCATTCGATAAAGCATAAAAAGGGAGCTTTAGATGCCAAAAGAGGAAAAATTTTTACCAGACACGCGAAACTGATAACTATCGCGGCTCGTGACGGCGGCGGTGACCAGGAAATGAATCCGGCCCTGCGCACAGCTATCGCCAACGCTAAAGCCGATAATGTCCCAAACCTGAATATTGATAAAGCGATCAAAAAAGGAACCGGTGAGGATAAAGACGGCGTGCAATTTGAAGAAGTAATGTATGAGGGTTTTGGTCCATGCGAAACGGCGATGTATGTGCAGGTTGTGACTGACAACAAAAATCGTTCGGTGACCGCGGTAAAGACAGCTTTTGGTAAAAACGGAGGAAATATGGGGGCGGCCGGCAGCGTAGCCTGGATGTTTGACAGAAAGGGACTTATCCTGGTAAAGGCAGGAAAAATGGATAAAAATGAAAATAATGGATGGGCGTCAAAGGAATTTGGTGAAATTGATTTTGGAGATCAGAGACTCACCGAACGTTTGGTCAATCTTGCTGACAAACTTGCTTCATCTCCGGAGTCTCCAATAAGTCAAGCTTGTGGCGATTGGGCAAATACAAAGGCGGCCTATAGATTTTTTCAAAACGAGAAGATTGACGAAAAAATCATTCTCCAATCTCATATAGACAATACTTTCGGTCGAGTAAAGGAATTTGGAACTATATTGGCAATTCAAGATACCAGTCTTTTAAATTTCACAGATCACAAAAAAACCACTGGACTTGGAGTGATTTCCAAGTATCCAACTAAAAGTTCAAAACTGAACACCAACAAGGGCTTGGTCATGCACACTTCGTTTGCGGTCAGTTTAGAGGGGCTTCCTTTAGGATTATTGAATCAAATTATCTATGCCAGAAGCCCATTGCCTGAGGGAAAAAGAAATACTAGGTGTACTCCCATAGAAGAAAAGGAAAGCATTCGATGGCTCAATGCGCTTAGTGAAATAAATAAATTTAGCACTGCCTCTCAGGCCCGAGTTGTTACTGTTTGCGATCGCGAGGGGGATTTTTATGAGCTATTTGAGCATGGGAACCGTTTAAAAGCCCCACTGTTGGTTCGAGCATCTAAGGATCGGAACATCAACAAGTATGGGGCTTACGATTTTGGAAAGTTTGAAAAATTGTGGAGTGCAGTGCAATCTCTGCCAAACTCTGGAATAATTGAAGTAGAAATTCCGGCCAGAGACCAGAAACCAGCTAGAAAAGTACACTTAGAAACAAGGTTTGGATCAATAACTATGAATCCACCAAGACAACATATTCGAAAACGCACCGAAGTATTACCCGATCTTACACTATACGCAGTGAATGTTATTGAAAAAAATCCACCACCTGGAGAAGAGCCGCTTGAATGGATGCTTTTGACTAATTTGCAAATCACCTCGTTTGACGAAGCTAAGGAAAAGGTAGCTTGGTACTGTCTTCGCTGGAGAATTGAAGTGTTTCATAAAATATTAAAATCAGGATTGAGAGTGGAACAGTGTCGATTGCAAGCAGCTGATCGTCTGACTCGTTATTTAACGATTATGAGTATTATTGCATGGAGAATTTACTGGCTTACTCTTATTGCTCGCACCAATTCGGATTTACCATGCACAGCTTTTGTGGCTGATGATGAGTGGAAGGTTCTCTATTCAAAAGTCAAAAAAACAAAATCCTTCCCAAAGAGACCTCCGTGTATAGGTGAAATTGTTAAATGGATTGCGGGTCTTGGTGGATTTTTAGGACGGAAGGGAGATGGTGAACCTGGAGTAATGTCATTATGGCGAGGATGGAAACGCCTCTGCGATTTGTCGGAAGGCTGGAATCTTGCCATGGCGTAACGAGATATTTGTGGGTAATAGTAAGGATATGCGGGCGAGTTATGACACTTTGTTTTCGAAGGTGAAAGGGGTCTTAAAACAAGACCCCTTTACTGGGCATTTATTTGTATTTATCAACCAACGTCGAACGAGCATAAAGTGTTTATTTTGGGATGGGACGGGTTTTGTACTCCTGTGTAAAAGACTTCAGGAGGGACTTTTCCACAGGATTAATCCTTTATATCAAGGGGAAGTGATTTTGAGTGCTGCTGAGTTTGCATTATTTTTTGAGGGTGCAG
>CAZKDA010000369.1:0-2398 GCA_964551455.1 uncultured Saprospiraceae bacterium | reverse complement strand
GTCGTACAACTAATGGTTTACAAATTTGAAATTTTTATTTTTGAACAACCTTATTATTTGATATTTCATTCCTAACCCATACCCCATAACTCACAATTCCTACCCCCCCTACATCCCCTCCAACCTACCCAATGCCATAGCCGCGAAACTCAGCGCCAGGAATAATCCGATCATGTCGGTGATGTTGGTCAGGATCGCTGCGGTTCAAATGCCCGATCAGGTGAACGAGTTCTTTAGGGCCTAACGAATCGATGAGTTCGGTCAGGGCGGCGCGGTCGCTTTGCTGGAGCAACTCGACGGTTTTTTTTGCGAATCGAAGCAGTATCAAGGATATTTGGCGTGGCTCAGGTCATTTTGTGCAAAAGTCGTTATTTGTTTTGAACTGCATAGGAATTTCAGGGGTTGATCGGTGGAGAAAGAGATAAGAGCTTGTTTTAATGAAACCTTTTGTGAATTTTAAATCTGTTTTTCCCTGTTTTTATATATACAGACTTTGTGTTTCTCGTGCCTGCCTGACATGCGTCGCAGGCAGGTCCTCTGTGCCTCGTGGTTTTTATATTTTCGAATAACATTATCAAAATGAAAACCCAGCTCAAAATCATAAAATGGGTACTGTTCACCATTAGCCTCCTCATATTAACCTACCTGCTTACGGGAATCATCTTATCCCTTTTCAGCACAAATCCCGAAGATCCCTGCGATGAAAAAGACCGGCAAATATTTATCTCCTCCAATGGCATTCACCTCGATATCATCATACCCCGGAAATTGCTGGACAGCACCTTGCAGACGGAACTGGAAATATCTGCCGATGTCAACTTTGTATCCTTTGGCTGGGGCGACAAGGCCTTTTACCTCGAAACGCCGACCTGGAGTGATTTGAAACCTGGCACTACCTTCAAAGCCATTTTTTTAAACAGCGAAAGCGCCATGCATGTCAGCCGCTATTATAAAAAATACGACGACTGGCACGAGGTCAGGATATGCCAGGCACAACTGGAATCATTAACCGGCTACCTGAACCAGTCGTTTGAAAGAGACCAAAATAACAAATTGATACACATCGCGGATTCCGGCTATACGGCCTACGACACTTTTTACGAAGCGACCGGTAGCTTCAACGGCATCAACACCTGCAACGAATGGGTGAACAAGGGACTGAAAACTGCAAAGGTTCGGACTTCGGTTTGGTCGCCATTCGATCTGGGAGTTTTGTATCAAATCCGGAAAAGCCGGTAATTCAGGAGACTTTAAACTCACCCCCACCTTTGCTATGCTCGGTTTCCCCCCTCTCTTGCAAGAGAAGGGTATCTAGGAGTTGCGTTCGAAATTCAACATGCACGGGCGTTGATTATCAACGATTTACTGACTAGCATCTTTCATCTGGTTTCTGAAATCTGAATTAATCGCAAACCTTTACCTAATTTCGCCCATCAAAACCAGAAAATTATGAAAGATGAAGTATTGATCGCGCAGCGGGAAGAGCAATTCGAACAGTTGATCCAGGGGCTTATCGAGCGAAAATTCGGTTGCTGCGATGATTTCCTGGATCGGGATACTGTGGCAAATTTAAGAGCCAACCTCCTTCAATTAAAAGCGCAGGGCAAAATGCACCCCGCCGGCATCGGGCGGAAGTTTGACTTCCAACAAAATGCAATGGTCAGGGGAGATGTGATCAAGTGGATTGAAAAGGACAGCCGGGATGAGGCCGAAACGAAGCTTTTTCAAAAAATCGAACAATTTATCAGCTATTTAAACCTGTCCTGCTTTACCAACCTGAACGACTTTGAGTTCCATTACGCCTGTTATCAGCAGGGCAGTTTTTACAAACGACATCTGGATCAGTTCAAAAGCGAAAGGGGTAGAAAATTTTCCCTCGTGATTTACCTGAACGACAACTGGAAAACCAGCGATGGCGGTCATTTGTCCTTATACCTCGATGATGACGCGCAGGAAGATATTTATCCCATTGGCGGCAGGGCTGTTTTTTTCAAAAGCGATGAAGTGGAGCACGAAGTAAACCCTTCGCCCATCAGGGAAAGGGTGAGTATCGCCGGTTGGCTGAAAAGTGTGTGATGTGCTTTGAACCCGGTTGTCGCAAAATCGTTAAACCAATGTACCAACATACCGGCAACTTTTCGCAATAAGTTAAAAATCAATAAAAGATAAATTTTATCATGCAGAACGTGTGACGCTTACAGTGTTATGGATAATTTTCCTTTCTGCGATGATCTGCGTAATCAGCGGGAAATAAAAAATGTGTCCCGCTGAACTTGTGATAAACAAAAAATGCGCTGACCTTTTGCCGTACTGTCATTTTTAGGCAGGTACTGAATAGTTACTTTCATTTCAAAAATCAACAACAAAAAACGTAACTTCGCCCCTGCATTTTAAACAA
>CAZKDA010000368.1:0-2452 GCA_964551455.1 uncultured Saprospiraceae bacterium | reverse complement strand
GATTGAGGCCCGCATCGAATCCATCAACCTCGAGTTGGGACATCGCACAGATTACGAAAGCAAAGAATATCTGAATCTGTTGGACGAATTATCGGTAGCCAACGAGCGATTTTTTATACTCGGAGGCAACACCATGGAAGCTGATGCCGAGCGCGTTTTGCAGGGCCTTGGCTTCAAAAGCAAAGACATGAACCGCCGCGTGAAGGAGTTCAGCGGCGGGTGGCAGATGCGCATCATCCTGGCGAAAATGTTGTTAAAACGACCGGATTATCTCCTGCTCGACGAGCCGACCAACCACCTGGACATTGAATCGATCCTCTGGCTGGAAGATTTTTTGAAAAACTATCCCGGAGTGGTTATTATCATTTCACACGACAAAATGTTTTTGGACAACATTACCAAAAAAACGGTGGAGATCGAACTCGGGAAATTGTACGAATACAAAGCCACCTATTCCAAATACATTGCACTACGGGAAGAACGCATCGAAAAATTGCAATCCGCTTTTGAAAACCAACAGCAAAAGATCGCACAAACCGAAAGGCTGATCGACAAGTTCAGGGCAAAAGCCAGCAAAGCAAAGATGGCACAATCGCTCATAAAACAGCTTGATCGCATGGATCGCGTTGAGGTTGAAAGTCAGGATGTCAAAACCATGAAATTGAAATTTCCGCCGGCTCCCCGTTCCGGGGAAATCGTGGTAGAAGCCAAAAGCATCACAAAACATTACGGAGCCATCGAAGTGTTGAATAATGTCGATTTTAAGCTGGATCGCAAAGACAGGGTGGCCTTCGTCGGCCAAAACGGACAGGGTAAAACCACGCTCGCCAAGATCCTGGTCAATGAAATTCCACCTACTTCCGGAGATGTTTCATTGGGTTACAACGTCCATTTGGGGTATTATGCTCAAAATCAATCCGAATTCCTCGACACAAAACATACCGTTCTGGAAACTATGGAAGCCGCTTCTCCTCCCGAACTGAGAACGCGCCTGAGAGGTATTCTCGGTGCATTTATGTTCAGTGGAGAAGATGTTGACAAAAAAGTTTCCGTGTTGTCGGGGGGTGAAAGAGCCAGGCTGGCGATGGCTTGTCTTTTGTTGAAACCCATCAATTTTCTCGTGCTCGACGAGCCGACCAACCACCTCGATATTTTATCAAAAGAAGTTTTAAAAAATGCGATCCGCGATTATGACGGTACACTTATCGTCGTTTCTCACGACCGCGATTTTTTGCAGGGAATAACCAATCGAACCATCGAATTCAAAGACCACAAATTGCATGTGCATCCTGGCGATATAAACACATTCCTTGAACAACGCTCGGTGAACAACATGCGTGAAATCGAATTGCAGGCAAAAGATCAAAAGAATTCCCAATCGGTTTCATCGCCCGCAGAACAGATTTCACAGGAAGACCGGAAGCTATTGAAAAAACTGGAGCGCGACGTCCAATACGCCGAGCGCAAAGTGGAAGAACTGGAAAACAAGATCGCCGCTTTTGAAAAACAAATGGCCGAACCGGGTTTTTACGAATCCGCCGGTAACGAAGCCATACTTTCAAAGTTTAACGATGCAAAACAACAATTGGAAGCCGCCATGAAAGAATGGGAACTCGCGCATCAAAAACTCGAGGATTTCAATGCCTGAAATCCTTTATACCCTTCTAAGTTTTAAATTGCCCCACACTTTAATACCCCTCCCGGCATTAGCATTCCCCATTCGTGTCCCGACAAGCTGTCGGGACACGAATTCCACAATTCGCGAAATTTGTGCTAATTCGTGTACCAAAAAAATTCCCCCAAATTATCCTTATCTTTAACACGTAAGCAGCAAAACCCGGCTATCCAAAAACAACTTTCAACTCCATGAAAACAAAAAACTCGCCCCGCAATTGGCGGAACGAGTTTTTTCAATCTTTTCAAAATCGGATTGATCCTGAAATCAGTTATTAAAAGTTATTGTAATTTTAGTGTAAACAGTAAACCCAGGATTCGCTACACAAATTGTCGGCGAAGCAACCTCGCCATCAAAGTTAGCCGAAGTAGTTTCATCAGGCACTGTTGTACATCCACTGGTAGGATAATTACCAGGAGCAACAAAGGTAAGGTAACAATCACCACCTACCAGTCTAGCTTTTATACCCGTGGAACAATCCGTACCTGAGGTAAGAGAATGTGGTCCCCCAGGTGGAACTGAATTTGTATAACCATAGTAAAGCACTTCCCAAGTTTCGTTGGCGGTATCGTTATATGCAACGTCCATGACAGCATTTACAGGTAGTGTCATTTCAACGCTCCTTTCATTCGTATTGTTGAAGGTTACGGCTTGACTGTCGGTTTGAGTACCCAAAAAAGGGAAAAGAATGGAGAGAAAAAAAACTGATAAGATTTTCATACGAGTGTGCTACAAAAAAGTGGAAAACACATATTAAGCTGCTATGTTTAAAGCCGG
>CAZKDA010000367.1:0-2474 GCA_964551455.1 uncultured Saprospiraceae bacterium | reverse complement strand
CATCGTCCCGCTTTTTCGAGAAAAAGCGGGATTCGCTACGATGTGGTGTTGTGGTGTACCGTTTCCTGTTTTCCCGTTTCCCGCCTGCCCTCCCGCTAATGAAGCGGGATCGGGGTTTCCTGCTTTCCTCCACACTCACACTGATTTTCCCGTTTTCTGTTCATTCCCGACCTTTGGCCAGGATCTACGCTTCGCTGCGATATAGTGTATCGGTGTATTTAACTCATAGCGTATAGCTTGTAACCTTTAAATCACGTAGTTGACGTTCTGTTTTTACCATCGAAGTAACCTTTTAAATAAAACAGGCTGACCATAAACAACGGCAAAGAGATCAGCAGGAAGTTTGACAATTCTTTGTATGTTGAAAAGAACATTGTGGCAACGATACCCAAAACCAAAAAACCGACAAACCCGGCTACGTCATTCGCCCAGGAAATGATCAGCACCGCTATTACAAACATGGACGGGATCAACTGTAAAAATTTGAAAGGCGAGGTGGTTGCAAATAAAGCCAGGAATACGGCGATCGCTAATCCGCCAAGCCGTGCCAGCCAATAGAATAAAGCAGGGTACCCTGAATTTTCATTCATTTTGATAATTGTTATTGATCGACAGGAGTATTTTTCGCATCAGCATCAGCAGACTTTTTAGCCCTTTTGCCGAATATCTTTTCCAGGTCTTTTCCCAGAACGACTTCTTTTTCCAGCAGGAGATTTGCCAGTTTGTCCAATTCTGCCCGGTGTTTTGTCAACAGGTTTTTTGCACGTTCATAAGCCTGTTTGACGAGGAGCCGCACTTCCGTGTCGATCAGTTTTGCGGTTTCTTCGCCGTAGGGACGGTGGATGGATTGCTCGTACTGGCCGGAGCTGTAGTAATAGCTGAGGTTGCCCAACTTTTCATTGAGGCCGTAATAGGCTACCATTGTGTATGCCTGCTTGGTGACTTTTTCCAGGTCGTCCAATGCTCCGGATGAAACTTCTCCGAACACGATCTCTTCGGCAGCACGGCCACCGAGCGCAAAAGTCAGACGGTCCAAAAACTGGGCTTTTGTCACCAGCAAATGCTCCTCCGGAAGATACCAGGCAGCGCCGAGCGATTTGCCCCTGGGCACTATGGTGACTTTCATCAGGGTATCGGCGTGTTCGAGGTACCAGCTTGTGATGGCGTGCCCCGCTTCGTGGAAGGCAATCCTTCTTTTTTCTTCGGGAGAAATGATCTTGCTCTTTTTTTCCAAACCTCCGATCACGCGGTCGGTAGCGCTCATAAAGTCAACCATCTCCACCTTCTCTTTTTCCTGCCGCGCTGCGATGAGGGCAGATTCGTTGCAAATATTGGCAATATCCGCCCCTGAAAATCCCGGCGTTTGTGCGGAGAGCATGTCGATATCAATATCATCCGCCAGCACGAGGGGGCGAAGGTGAACTTTGAAAATGGCCTTGCGTTCGTTGAGATCGGGAAGTTCCAGCGCGATGTGGCGGTCGAACCTTCCTGGGCGTAGCAATGCGCGGTCTAAAACATCAGCGCGGTTGGTAGCTGCCAAAACGATAACTCCGGAGTTGGTGTCGAAACCGTCCATTTCCGTGAGGAGTTGGTTCAGGGTGCTTTCCCGCTCGTCGTTTGAGCGCATGGATAAAGCGCCACCGCGCATTCTGCCAATGGCGTCGATCTCGTCAATGAAGATGATGCTGGGGGCTTTTTCTTTTGCTTTTTTAAACAAATCGCGAACCCGCGAAGCGCCTACACCGACAAACATCTCAACAAACTCGGAACCCGACATGTGGAAAAACGGAACCTGCGCTTCTCCGGCTACGGCTTTGGCCAAAAGTGTTTTGCCGGTGCCCGGAGGGCCGACCAGCATCACTCCTTTGGGGATCTTGGCTCCGAGGCGATTGTAAAATTCCGGGTTTTTCAAAAAATTGACGATCTCATTGATCTCAACTTTTGCCTCTTCCAGCCCGGCCACATCTTTGAAAGACACCTTGCTCACTTTGGTAGCATCGAACATTGTCGGCTTTGATTTTCCAAAATCAAATGGATTGAAACCGCCGCCACCGCCCGCAGGGCCTATCCTTCTGAAGATGAATATCCACAGCGCCACCAAAATGACCAATGGCAAAACCCATGAAAGTACTTCGCCGAGCCAGTTCCTTCTCGTTTCATAATTGATCACAACAGAATTGACCGAAGGATACTTTTCAGTCAACGCCTGGAGTTTGGATTCGAAAACCTCAACTGATCCGATGGTAAAATAGAAATGCGGGCCGGGGTCATTGGCTTTAATATCCGGGTATCTTTCAGCTTTGATCTTATCCGTTTTTAAATAGATTTCAGCTCTTTCTTTGTTGACAACGGTGATTTTTTCCACATCGTCGTTAGCCAGCATGGTAGTTTCAAACTTGTTCCAGGTAGTCTCAATCGGAGTCTGGCTGCCAAAGTTGGAAAACAATTGGTAAAACAAAAAAGCAGCCAGCAAA
>CAZKDA010000366.1:0-2484 GCA_964551455.1 uncultured Saprospiraceae bacterium | reverse complement strand
TGGTATTATGGTATTATGGTATTATGGTATTATGGTATTATGGTATTATGGTGTTGAGGTGTTCATGCCTTACGCGACAAATTATGATATTATGTGTTATGCGTTAAAAGTTTAGATTTACAAAACTCCTAACCTATAACTTTTAACTCATAAACCCTGTCTATCGTCTGATGTCTAAAGTCTGGCATCTTTTACCCTTCCTTTCTCGTCAGACTAATATTCGTATTGATCCGGTGGTCGCCGGGTTTTTGTTCGCAATAAAAGTGTGATTTCCAGCTTTGCCAGTGGGTCAGGTAGTGTTTTTCATTCAACGGTTTGGCTACCGGCACATCGCAAAACGAAACGACCTTCAAAGAAAAACAAATATTTTGATTGATCTCTTTTTCGCGGATGACAATCTCGGCTTCAAAACAATCTCCGGGATTAAAACCCTGCATGAGGTTGACGGTCATAAGCACATTTTCGGTTTGCCCGGGCTGAAGGTCAACCTGTTGTTTGTTCAAAACCGGTTGCGTGGGAGCGGGATTTCCGTCGCGATTGGTCATGGGGCGGAGGCCGATCCTGTATCGTTTTGCTGATCCGCAAGTATTTTTTATGGCGAATGGCACTACAATGACTTCTCCGGGGTATGCTTCCCGGCTGATGCTGATCAGGCAATGCGGCGGGCAATATGGCTCCGGCGGGCAGCAGTCGCAGCTTTTGGAGGACGAAAATTGAGGGAATTTAATTCCTGCATTTTTGAAAAGATTGCCCATCTCACCGGCGATTTTCAGGTTGTTTTCAAAAGAAGAGGACAATAAATCCATCGATAGTTCTGAAAATTTCCGCAGGCTGTCGGAAATATCTGTTGATGTTTTTTTACGGGAATGCTGGTTTGACATAGATATTTTTGATTTGGGCTGCCGGCGGCAGTTTGGTTTTTTAAAAATTATCAATTCGTAAAGCTGTCATCTATTTTTTAGTTGATTTGACATTAGACGGCTTTTTGTAGCCGGAGCTTTGGATGATGCGGTAATCCAACTCCTGGTCGAGTATCCTGATCTCGCCTTCGTAAAGCCTTTGGTCGTTGATGTCTTTTGGCAGTTTAAAAGTGATGTGGAGCAGCTTCGTTTCTCCGGGATTTACCACCTGCCCTGCTTCGCGGATGGAAGTTTCCACCCAGCCGGCAATGTCTTTTTTCAAACCTTTTACAAAGGCATCGAGTGTAGCATCGGAGCCTTTGTCGCCGGTGTCGCGGATAGCCAATGTCAGGTTGCGGCATATCAGGTCCATGTCCAGTGTGGTATTGTGTTTTATGTTTGGAACCATCACCGGCACATTGCCTTTGTTGACCATCAACACCTCTTTTTTGTGGATGAGTCCGGGCGCAATGCCCATAAAAGTGACCTGGTTTGGGATCAGAACGATCTCCATATTTTCCTGAACGATCATGCTGAACTTCCGGGTTTTTCCGCCCATTTCGATGGTCGATTGGTAAGTTCCCGGCGGCGTATTCGGGCTGGCGGCAAAACTGGTGAAGTGCGATTTCATCTCTCCCGGCGACAGCAGGGCATTGATCTCGATGCTTTGTCTGGCGAGGCCAGGCTGCTTGCTTTTGTGCTTCAGCGGCAGGTCTTTAATAAAAACATCTTCATCAAAATTATTTTGAAAAGTGATGAAACCCGTCAAAGCAGCGGGAGGCCCCGACAATATAATCTCATCCTCGACGCATTGGATTTTTTCGCGTTCGCCCTCACAAGATACGGTTAGCATGTTTTTAAAATTAAAAAAGTGAAAAATTCAATTTTTACAAAACAGTTTCAATAAAAGTATTCCCTTTTGGTTGCAAAAGATCACGGGACGTGCGTGGTGCCGGGAACCGTGGAATCGGGATTTGGAAATGGCCTGGTATCGGGGTCGCAGCAAGGGATTTCGCACCTTTCGTAGGCATTCGGAACATAAGGCTCGGTGATGACCTGCGATTCGCCGCTCGTGCAGATCGAGAACAATTCCATCCCCAGCAATTTAAAACACAACTGGTTGTAATTGGGCATTCTCATCCTGATCTCCGGGGTGAGCAGGTCTTTGATGTCCTGTTTCGACAGTCTGGGGATGTTAAGCAGTTCGATCTCTGTGGCTACGGGTTCGTTCCTGTTACCCTGGATGGTCGTAGTCACCGGCTTGTCTTTGTTGCCCTGGATGGTTGTGGTCACCGGTTTGTTGGGATCACCCTGAATATTGGCAACGATCGGGTGCGACGGATCGCCGGTCATGTGTAAAGCCACCGGCTGATTTTTATCTCCTGTAACTTTGGAAGTAACGTTCATCAAGGGTACCGAGATCGACAAACCTCCGCCGATGGTAAAGGTGTAATTGCTGGGTATGGACACTCTGGTTGACATTTATTTTGATAAATTGAAATTGAGTAAAATATGTATGCTAAAGTTACGTAATGTTTTGAAATTTCCTAATCGGCGCCTATAAAATTCAATTTCCCTGATTTAG
>CAZKDA010000365.1:0-2485 GCA_964551455.1 uncultured Saprospiraceae bacterium | reverse complement strand
AAGCCTTCGCCAACAAATCCGCGCATATGACTTTCAACCGAAAGAATTTTTCACCTTTACGATCGATGACGGAACAGAACTCAATGGTTATATGATCAAACCAGGTGATTTCGATCCCGAGCAGGAGTACCCGGTATTTATGTTTCTCTATGGCGGTCCGGGAAGCCAACAAGTGGTGGACAACTGGCAGGATCGATACCAACCATGGTTCCAAATGCTGGCCCAGAAAGGGTATATAATTGCTTGTGTTGACAACCGGGGTACCGGAGGTCGCGGTGAGGAATTTAAAAAAATGACGTATTTGAATCTGGGCAAACTGGAAACAGTAGATCAAATTGCTGCGGCAAAATACCTCGGTGGACTTTCCTATGTCAATGCTGACCGGATCGGTGTATTTGGCTGGAGTTATGGCGGATATATGTCCACCAACCTTCTCCTCCATGGCAATGATGTTTTTACGATGGCGGTAGCAGTGGCTCCAGTGACGAACTGGAGGTGGTATGATACCATTTACACGGAGCGGTATATGCGAACCGTAGAAGAAAACGAGAAAGGATACCGGGATTTTTCGCCGGTATATTTTGCTGACAGGCTTAAAGGAAAATACCTGTTGATCCATGGAATCTCGGACGACAATGTACATTTTCAGCATGCAGCCGAGATGGCCAGAGCCCTCATTGATGCGGGTAAAGATTTTGAAACGATGTACTATCCCAATGACAATCATGGAATTGCCCAACCGACTTCCAGAATCCACTTGTTTCGCTTAATCACCGATTTTATAAAAGACAACCTGTAATGTCAAAGACCAAAAACATCCAAATCCTCAACCGGAAAGCCAAATTCGAATACGAATTTCTGGAGGAATTCACAGCCGGTATACAACTGTTTGGTGCAGAGGTCAAGTCTATTCGTGCAGGTAAAGCGAATCTGGCGGATGCATTTTGCTATTTCAAAAAAGGGGAACTCTACGTCAAAAATTTTCACATCTCTGACTACAAATTCAATACCATCAGGGAGTTATCCCCTACCCGGGAACGAAAATTGTTATTGAAAAAACGGGAATTACGCAAACTGCAAAAGGCGGTTAAGGAAAAAGGGCTAACCATCGTACCCTACAAAGTATTTATCAGCGATGAAGGCTGGGTCAAACTCCGGATAGCCCTGGCTCAGGGTAAAAAAGTGCGGGATAAGCGACAGTCCATCAAAGAACGGGAAAGCAAGATTGAAATGGACAGGGCAAAGCGGAGCAAATTTTAACATCAATTGAGGACATGGGCACCCCTGGTTCCGACTGACAATAAACGTACTGTACTAGTGGTCCATTTCTTAAGTTCTTCACACTTATGACGGCTTCTTTTTCGCCGTACCTTCATCACCGAAAGCCTCACGTAGGCCTGTCCTATGCTCGGTTTCGTTTCTTCGGTACGACAAAAAACAATCGCGTCCTTAATATAAATTACTTATGAAACAGAGCACTGGTTCCAATACAATCCTTATTATTCAATAATTCTTACATTTATAAGGAGTCTATGGTCTTGTGAACATCTTTTAATAGTACACCAAATTTCAATGAGATTCTCTCGGTTTTGTGGAAGGCTGACCAATTAAGATCCTCCCCATGCCATTGGGGGAACAAAAAAGGCGTAATACAGGGTACAAATTAATGAGTTCGTACATGAGTTAAACCGTCTCGTTTGGGGATTGGAGATGGAGATACGACGAACACGATGCCTATATAGGGAACTTATGGAATGGAACACAATTCAAACCAAATACAGCCGGGTTAAGCTCTATAAATTTTGACATAATAAATAATCCACGGAGAAGTTGACATTGTTTGAATGCTGACATACCCAAGGAAGAAATCCTGTCTTTCTGAACAATCCTAATTTTTTTTTCTCCAAAAAATTAATCAGCTCGTAATTGAAAGGATTGTTCATAGCCAGATATAGCTCGCTGGTGCTGCTTTCAAAAGGCAGAACATATTTGCGCGATGCCAACGCGTAAGGAATGATGCGAAGCAGAGTGTCAGGGATGATGCGATCTCCAAGCTCAATCGGTTTTACCCGGTAGAGGTTGGCAACGACCGGCTTGAGCTTATCATGAGGAATGGCTCCGCGTTCGGTGATCACATCCTCAAGAGACTCCCCTTTTGTATCGGCGGTATGAACAAGCGTTTCGAGGGCTTTTTCGCTTAAAAGCTTATTTTCTAAAATTGCTTTTTGAAGCGCCGTATTCAGTATTTGCATTTTGTTTTTGTTTTATCAGAAGATTATAGCATTTTTTGGCTATAAATTCAACTGAAAAGCATAGCAATTTTACTTTGACTTTTTGGTGAAGTGAGATAAAAATTTTCTCCTGAGTAAATTTTTAAACAAACACATTTATGTCTATAGGTCAGATAAAAGTGGAGATTCCCGCTAGTAATATCGATAAATTGGTGCGCTTGGCGGCGAGGCACGAGTCGAATTAGGCAGAGATC
>CAZKDA010000364.1:0-2506 GCA_964551455.1 uncultured Saprospiraceae bacterium | reverse complement strand
GGAGCCGGGCACATCATAAGCGATGGTGACATCGAGGCCGAAACCAAAATCCGGGTTGATGGAATGCGCCGCAGAGATGGCGCCGCGCAGCCCGACTTCTTCCTGCACGGTGAAAACGCCGTAGATGTCGTAAGGTACTTCCGCTTTTTTAAGGGCGCGTAGCACTTCGATCAGGATAAAAACCGAAACGCGGTTGTCCAGCGACTTGCTGTTGACGCAATCGCCCATTTCGATGAGCTGGCGTTCGCGGGTGATGGGGTTGCCGATCGCAACAATTTTGTTGACTTCATCGACGGTCATTCCGGTATCGATGTAATAATCCTGCAAGGGCACGGGCTTGTTGCGTTCTTCGGGAGTCATCAGGTGGATCGGCTTGGAGCCCATCACTCCGATAATATCTTTTTTTCCGTGAATAATGACCCGCTGCGAGGTAAGTGTTTTCGGGTCGAAGCCGCCCAGGGGATGGAAGCGGATGAATCCGTCTTCGTCGATATGTGTGACCACAAAGCTGATCTCATCCATGTGAGCGGCCACCATGACCTTTTTGCGGTTCTTTCCTTTTTTTACAGTGATCACATTACCCATCGCGTCGATGGTAATCTCGTCAACCAGGGGTTTCACCTCTTTCAGCACCAGCTTGCGGATGCGTTGTTCAAATCCGGGAGCGCCCGGTGTTTCACAAATTTTTTTCAGCAAAGCGACATCAATCATTTCTAATAAAGTTTTAGGTTTTGTTTACCGGGGTCTCAAAGTGCCTGCTTTTACTACGAAATTACAATTTAAATGGATTCGGGTTGTATAAATATAATTTAAGTTGCGGATAATTTATAATCCAAAACCTGGGTTCATTTATCTGGAATTTGTAAATAGTGCCGATCTTCCCCGCGGGAATAATTTTTCGGAATAAAATACATAAACTTGCGGAATTGATTTTGTTCTTCGTTTTTTCATGTTTAAAGACACAAATTTTCACTAACGCCACAAATTATAATAAAGGTTTATTTCAATATTTAATTCGTGAAATTTGTGTCAACCCGCCCCGACGTGTCGGGGTTCGTGTCAAAACTTTCACCCAATCATGAAAATTTCGACAAGCTCCTACATCTTCTACCCTTAAAGTATGGCTTTATTAAGAAAACTAGCCGGCGAAACCGTCATTTACGGCGTGAGCAGCATCCTGAGCCGCCTGCTCAATTACGTAGTGCTGACGCCTTACCTCACGCGGGTTTTCCTAACCGGTGAATACGGCGTAGTGTCGGACATGTATGCTTATGCGGCTTTCCTGATGGTCATTTTTACCTATCGGATGGAAACCGCGTTTTTTCGATTCGGCAGTCGGGATGAGGGATTGGCGGCTTCGTTTTCGACCTCGGCGGTCTCCATACTTTTTTCTACCGTGATCCTCACGGGAACCTTGCTGCTTTTTGCACAGCCGGTTGCGGATTTTTTGGAGTATCCCGGCCACAAGGAGTACGTGATCTGGTTTGCATTTATTATATGTTTCGATGCCCTGGCGGCCATTCCATTTGCGAAGCTGAGGCTGGAAAACCGCCCGGTCCGTTTTGCAACGGTGAAAATCCTGAACATCCTCGTCAATATCTTTTTCATCTTTTTCTTCCTGGAAATATGCCCTGCGCTGATTGAAAAAGGCTGGACCTCCCTGGAAGCGATCTACGATGCAGAAAACCGCATCACGTATGTATTCATCGCCAATTTCCTGGGCAGCCTGTCGGTGATGCTGATCCTGCTGCCGGAGTACCTCAAGGTCAGGATGCGTTTCGACAAAGCGCTTTGGAAAAAAATGATGGTTTACGCGCTTCCGTTGGTGGTGGTGGGCATCGCCGCAGTGGTCAACCAACTGATGAACATTCCGCTGATGAAAGCATTGCTGCCCTATGATATCGACACCAACCTCGCCAAGATCGGCGTTTACAGCGCCTGCTACAAGATCGCCGTGCTGATGAGCCTGTTTATCCAGGCTTTCAACTATGCGGCGGAGCCTTTTTTCTTTCGCCATTTCCAGCGGGAGGATTCCAGGGATATCTACGCGCGGGTGGGGCAGGCCTTCGCGCTGGCAGGCAGCCTGGTGTTTTTGGGCATCATGTCGTATATCGACATCATCCGGCATTTCATCGGCGAGGCATTCCGCGAGGGATTGTTCGTGGTGCCGATCCTGCTGCTGGCTTATTTGTGCCTCGGCCTTTATTACAATTTTTCCATCTGGTTTAAGCTGACCGACAAAACCCGGATCGGCGCTTATATTTCGGTAGCCGGCGCTGTGGTCACCATTTCCCTCAACATCGCCCTGATCCCTGTGATCGAATACGCCGGCGCCGCCTGGGCATCGCTGGCCTGCTATGCTTTTATGGCCTTTACCAGCTATTTCATCGGCCTGAAATATTACCCGATCCCATACCCCGTCGGACGAATGCTCGCCTACATCGGACTGGCCGTGGGCGCCTACTTTTTGGGTGAAGCGCTGAAATCCCTGCACGGCGGCAGCTTC
>CAZKDA010000363.1:0-2546 GCA_964551455.1 uncultured Saprospiraceae bacterium | reverse complement strand
AGGTGAAGGTTTTTTCCCGATGGATCGGGATCTGACCACTCGGCCACGCGACCATAAAAGAATATTTCAAAAGAATGAATCGCATAGGTGAAGGTTTTTTCCCGATGGATCGGGATCTGACCACTCGGCCACGCGACCATTATATTTTGGGATTGCAAAGCTAAATAAAATTTTAAAACCGCGCTTGAAATCCGCATAATTTGAAACGAAAAAAATGCCTTTAAGTTTCGGCAAAAAACCCAAAGCCCTGCATGTTCAGAACTTAGAAAAATTGTGTATAATCATTTTTTATTGTCAAAATAAAAACTTGGCCGATTTGCTTATAAATCAAACTTTATTCCTTGAGCCAGCGGAATCTGTTTGCTGTAATTGATGGTATTGGTTTGACGGCGCATATAAGCTTTCCAGGCATCAGAGCCGCTTTCACGGCCACCACCGGTTTCTTTTTCGCCACCAAAAGCGCCACCGATCTCCGCACCGCTTGTTCCGATATTGACATTGGCGATCCCGCAATCAGAGCCTGCCGCTGACAAAAACGTTTCGGCTTCCCGAAGGTCATTTGTAATAATTGCGGAAGACAAGCCTTGCGGAACGCCGTTTTGAATAGCTATGGCTTCAGCCAGTTCATTATATTTAATGAGATAGAGGATCGGTGCAAATGTTTCATGCTGAACGATCTCAAAGTGGTTTTCCACTTCGGCGATACAAGGCATGACGTAGCAGCCACTATCGTAATCCTTACCTTTCAGCGCCCCGCCTTTTACCACAAAATTGCCGCCCTGTGCTTTAATAGCCTTGAGTGCATCGAGGTAAATTTCTACTGCATCCCGGTCGATCAGCGGGCCGACGTGATTATTCGGATCCAGGGGGTTTCCAATTTTTAATTGCTTGTAAGCCTGAGCCAGCCTTTTTTTCACTTTATCATAAATGCTTTCGTGAACGATAAGGCGGCGTGTGGTCGTGCAACGCTGGCCTGCCGTACCCACAGCACCGAAAACAGCGCCGGTAAGTACCAGATTCATATCGGCATTTGGCGTAACGATGATGGCGTTGTTGCCTCCGAGTTCGAGCAGACTTCTGCCCAGGCGGCTGGCCACCGTTGTGCCGACGACTTTACCCATGCGGGTGCTTCCGGTGGCAGAGATGAGCGGTATTCGAGGATCTTTTGTCATCAATTCGCCCACTTTGTAATCTCCGTTGATCATATTGCAAACACCCTCCGGTACTTTATTGGATTTCAATACTTTATGCAAAATATTTTGACATGCAACTGCACAAAGCGGGGTTTTTTCCGATGGTTTCCAGATGCACACATCACCGCAGACCAAAGCGATCATGGCATTCCACGACCAAACCGCCACGGGGAAATTGAAAGCAGAGATAATACCTACGATCCCCAGCGGGTGCCATTGTTCGTACATACGATGGTCGGGGCGTTCGGAGTGCATGGTCAGCCCGTACAATTGGCGGGATAAACCCACGGCAAAGTCGCAGATGTCTATCATTTCCTGCACTTCACCCAAGCCTTCCTGTAGGCTTTTGCCCATTTCATACGATACCAGCCGGCCCAGGGATTCTTTGTGTTTTCTCAACGCTTCTCCATATTGGCGGACGATCTCTCCGCGATGGGGAGCCGGAGTTGTTCTCCAGGTTTCATAAGCCTTTTGGGTTGTTTTGACTACTTTGCCAAATTCTTTCTCGGAGGTTTCGCTGACGCTCCCGATGAATGCACCATCGACAGGGGAAAATGATTCAATAAATTTCCCGGAAGAAGAGGTGGATTTTAAGCCGGTGCTCGTTCCGTCATTTTGCTTTTTTAAACCTAATTTTTTCAAAAAATCTTTATTCATAAAGGAAATGGTTTTTACTGCTTTTTTAAAAACAAAGCGCAAAGTTATATAATATTTTATCCCGAGTTGCGGATAATCCAATTGAAACGGAGAATTTTGTACCCCGCATAGACCCTTCCCGCCGGGACAGGTCTATGCGGGGTTGATTTCGATGCAAAACCCCGCTGTCGGCCACGCCTTATACGGAGCAGGTTGGATTTAAAATTATCTGCAACTTGAGTTATTTTAATAGCATGCCAGGTCAAAAAAAACAATGTTTTTCAAACCCCTTCACGAGAGGATAAAACAATTAACTGTTCCTTAACAAGAAACTTTTATGTTGAAAAGAAACACAAACAATAAGGCAGGTTTCAAAACGGTTTATGATTTGATTTTGATGAAAAGCTCTCTATAGAATCCCGAAAACTTTTTTTAATACGACCGGCAATGTAATGACAGAATGAAAGTAGTGGCCGGTTATTTTTGAAACTTCAAGTTTAAATCAATAATAAGCATTTCAAAACCGTTTCAAATCAATTTTCAAAACTGACTCTGTGCAAAAGTGGGGTCATCCCGAAAAGCAATTAAACCACGAGGGGCGCCGGATTGAATTCCGGCGCCCCTTATCATTTTTAAATTTGTTCATCGACAGGAACCTGGTTTATTCGGCTTTATCGGTTTGTACGTAGAACATTTAAATGTGCAGTTGTGTTATTC
>CAZKDA010000362.1:0-2581 GCA_964551455.1 uncultured Saprospiraceae bacterium | reverse complement strand
ATGTAAGAACTTTTTTCAAATTTTAATCTCTCTACATGGATTTCAAAGGTGTTTATTAAGCAACCACAGACAAAGAATCGACATTTTTTTAAAATTCGAACCCGCCCTACTGTCGGGCAGGCTTACATTCGGGCGCGATTGAGCGGGTAAACCATTAATTTCAAAGATCGTAAAAGTGTTGATTTTTTATGCTGAGGTACTTAAAAAAAAGTTTACCCGGAACTCCCGTTAAAAAATGAAACGTACAGCATTGAAAACCAATTGCCAGAAGCTTTTGATGTTCTAAAGATAAAAATACCCAATTGTTGAATAAATCCGGCAATTTCTTCAAAAAAGAAACAGCCATCCGCATTTTAGCGGATGGCTGTTTCGTAAATTTTGCGGAGGAGGAGGGATTCGAACCCCCGGTACCCGTTAAGGTACGTCGGTTTTCAAGACCGGTGCATTAAACCAGCTCTGCCACTCCTCCGGCTGAAAGCGCTAATTTCACAAGATGTTTTCAATGAAATTATCCCTTGATTTAAGCGGTGCAAATGTACATCGACTTTTTCAAAAATGAAACCCTTTTCTGAAAAAAACGCACTTCAGAAAATATTCTTTGTCTTGAGCCTGATTGAGTTTCCGATCACGATAACATCCGAAAAAGCCATAAACAATGCGCCCCACATCGGGTTCAAAAAACCCATGGCTGCCACAGGAATAGCGACGATATTATAAGCAAAAGCCCAAAACAGGTTTTGCCTGATCGTAATCAGTGTGTGTTTGCTGATGGCATAAGCTTTGGCGAGGTTTTCAAGATTTCCCTTGAGCAAAACGATCTGGGCAGATTGGATGGCCACTTGCGATGCTTCGCTAAGCGAAACGCCGATGGTTGCTTTTGCAAGGGCCGGAGCATCGTTGATCCCGTCGCCAACCATAGCCGTTGGTGATTCTTTTGATAACGCTTCAATTTTAGCCAGTTTTTGTTCAGGAGAGGTTTCGCTGAAATATTGACTTACTCCCAAATGTTGTGCAATTGCAGCTACTTTTTCATTTTTATCACCGCTTAAAATAATGGGTTGAATGCCTTGAGATTTCAGGTAATCCACAGTTTTCTGAGCGGATGGTTTGATCTCGTCGCCAATGTCGATCGTTGCAATGATAGTATTGTTTTCCGCCAAATAGATGTCGTGGTTTCTGTCATTTGTCAAATCGCTGACCATTCCGAAACCACCTAGTCGAAATTGATTTCCTGAATTGTCAACCGCTAAAATCCCGGCGCCTTTTTGCTCTTCAATTTTTTGAAATTCCGGCAAATTGTTGCTTTTGTTCAGATGCGCTAATTGTTCGACAACCGAACGCGCCACAGGATGGGAAGAATGTTGTTCCAGTTTCGAGATCAGGGCATGAACCCTGTTTTTGTCTTCAACTTGATAATTGATCTCCCCGATCCTGAAAGCGCCGGTAGTCAGCGTACCTGTTTTGTCAAAAACCATATTTTTTATTCCGGCGAAGATTTCCAGCGTTTGGCCTCCTTTTATCAAAACGCCGCTTCTTGAAACCCGTCCTACCCCAACCATCACTGCGGTTGGCGTTGCCAGTCCCATTGCGCATGGACAACTGATCACCAAAACGGCAATGCTGTTCATCAGCGCTTGCTGAAAACTTATACCAAAGCCAAAAACCGAAACGGTAAGCGTAAGCATGGCAATGACCAAAACCACAGGAACGAAAATGGCACTGATGCGGTCGGCGAGTCGTTGGATGGAAGGTTTTTCCTGCTGAGCAGATTTTACAAGATCGATCAATTTGTTTAAAACAGTTTCAGAACCGGTAGCAGTAACTTCCATCCGGAGATTCCCATGAACCAGCACGGAAGCGCCAACCAGGGCATCACCAACGTTTTTTTCAACCGGTTTGCTTTCGCCGGTGAGCATGGATTCGTCCACCAATCCATTGCCAGCCATGACGCGGCCATCAAGGGGAATACTGTCGCCGTCGTTGATCTGTAGAATATCTCCTACATTGATCTCCTCGACGTTCAGGGAAACGATCGTTCCGGAGGGCATTACGGCCTTTGCTTTTTCAGCTTTGAGTTTGCTCAGTTCGTCGATGGCTGAAGTGGTTTGTTGTACGGCTCGTTTTTCCATCAAATTACCCAGCAGCACTAAGCTGATGATCATGGCAGCGGTTTCATAAAAAATATAATTGTGCTCATGCTGGATCGTTCCGATCAGACTGTAAACAAAGGCTGCCGTGCTTCCGACGAAGATCAAAACATCCATGTTAGGTACGCCTCCCTTCACAGAGCCCCAGGCACTTTTTCCAAAGTGAAAACAGCCAATGATAAATACCGGCAGGCATATCGCAAATTGAAGCCAATGGTTGTTCAAAAATGACAATAACTCCACATTGGCCATCATGAGCATGTGGTGGAGGAACAGTGGGATCGTGAAGATCAGGCTGACCAATAACTTGCGTTCGAGGCTCCACCAGTTTGCAGGAGCTCCATCTTCCACTACACGGAATCCCAGCTTGCTGATCCCGGCTTTTATATCTTCCATCGGGACATTGGTTTCTCCCTGGGTAAATCGTACTTCTT
>CAZKDA010000361.1:0-2582 GCA_964551455.1 uncultured Saprospiraceae bacterium | reverse complement strand
TTCAAAAAAAATACTAACCCAAACTCTATCACTTTATTTAATCACCATTCCTAAGCTGTTTTTTCTGTTTCTTCCGTGTACTCGATTAAAGGAGATCAAAGATAGAAATTCAATGATTGTAAAAGTAAAGAAACGCTGAATGAAAAGACAATATTTGCCTGTTTTCCGACATCAATGCAACATTCAGAGTCTGTTTAATCCTTGCTCAGGTTATCATCCTGTAAATCAATATATATACCATATTAAGCAAAGATTTGCACAAGCACAAATGCAGGGAATTGTAAACAATAAAACAAAAACTGCTTTAAAATGACATAAGTTGAAACGGAAGTTTAACTTTATCTATAATTTAGTTTTGGAAGACTTCAGATCGTAGCGCAGCGAATCCCGCCCCGACACTTGTGTCTGGGCGGGACGACAAAGTCGGGACTTCAATTTATCACGCAAAGGCGCTAAAGAGAACAGAGAACGGTAAACGGTAAACGGTGAACGGTGAACGGTGAAATGAACCGGAAACCTGATACCGGAAACCGGAAACCGAATACCGGATACCTATTTAAAAACAACCAAACATTTACAATTGCAAAAAATGAAACATTTTATCTTTTTCGTAATGACATTTTTTAGCGGATATTCTCTGTCGGCTCAGGAGGCGTCGTTGAATATGTCCAAGTTATCAAGCTGGGATAACGATGACCTCCCCGAACATTTCTTTGGGACATTCAACGATATTTGGGGTTATGTCGATGAAAACGGGAGGGAATACGCCATCATGGGCAGCGCTTCATATATTCACTTTTTTGATGTTACCGATCCGGAGAATCCTGTGGAGATCAGAAGATTTCAGGGTGGAAGCCAAACCACCTGGAGAGATTTCAAAACTTATCAGAACAGGGCCTACGGTTCTGCGGATTCCAGCGGCGAAGGCATCCATATTTTTGATCTCAGCAATTTACCGGATACCGTGATCCACACCAACCAGATAACAAATTTTTTCGGTTCGGCGCATAATATTTTTATCGATGAACCCAACGGAAGGTTGTATGCTGCCGGTAGCAACACCCAAAATTCCGGTCTGATCGTATTGGACATTGCCACGAATCCTGACCAACCGGCGCTGCTGGGATCTGTATCATTGCCGAATGCGGGTTTTGTCCACGATCTTTATGTCCGGGATAATATTGTATATGCTTCTCACGGCAATTCAGACAAATTAGTGATCTGGGATTTTACCGACCCTGCCGATCCGCAGTATATCGCTTCTTTTGACAGCAATGGCTACAACCACAGCAACTGGGTTTCCGAAGATGGCAATACACTGATCTTTGCAGAGGAAGTTCCTTCGGGATTGCCCCTGGGCATATTGGATATCAGCGACATGGAAAATGATAATCTCGAATTATATACTTATTTCAAATTTCCGCTCCTTGCTCCGGAACACGAAAACAACGTGCCCCACAATCCTTACATTCTGGGTGATTTTGTCTTTACATCCTATTACGAGGACGGTTTGCAGGTCTTTGATATTTCCGATCCTGCTAATCCTTTTGTAGCCGGATATTATGACACTTACCCCTCCAACGATCAGTACAACGATTATAGAGGATGCTGGGGTGTTTATCCATTTTTACCATCCGGAAATATTATAGCTTCGGATATGTCAAACGGGTTATTTGTGCTTAGGTTTGACGGAATGGTGAACACCAAAACATCCGAATACCATAGCGCTGCTTTTCATGTTTTTCCAAACCCTGCTAACGAGCAGATAAATATAACACTACACAATCACATGCCTGTATCTACGACTTTGGAGATATTTTCCATTGCGGGACACAAAATCAAAGAAAAAGTCTTAAATTCTGTTGGGAATGAAACGATCCGGTTGGATATTAGTGATCTTCCTGCGGGGATGTACTTTTTTCACATCGGGGGTATGCATTCCGGAATCAACAAATTTGTAAAATATTAACTCACCTAAAATCAACTGGTTATGGATTTATGGAAATTCTTAAAAGATCTGATCAGGAAAATTTTGTCTTCCAAAGAAGAAAAAAAGAAATGAGTTTTTAAACCTGCATTTTTTTGACAAAGAAAAAAAGAAAGGCAACCGGGATGATCCGCGGTTGCCTTTGCTCATAGTGCAAGCTTATTTAAAACACTTTTTTAACTATTCTTTCCTGATCGTTTTCAATAATGATAAAATGAACTCCCTGACCCGGTTTTTCCCAGATGAAGTTAAACCTGTTTTCACCTTCATCCAGCATCAGGCGTTCTGTCAATATTAACTGCCCCAGGTTATTAATGAGTTTTAGGACGGCCTCGTTTTTCTTGTCCGAGCGGAGCCAAACGTTTACCTCGTTTTGGATCGGCACCGGAAATACCTGTACATCTGTTGCTCCGGTGTGGTATTTTTCGACGGCGATAATATTCGAATAATCGAAAGTACCATCGAAGTCGATGACTTTGAGCCGGTAATATCCCAATGCCAGTGGCGCTCTGTCTTCAAAGGAGTAGTGATTGTCGATCTCTGAAAAGCCAGTGGCGGCTACTGTGCCGATGGTTTCAAAATCATTCATGCCGGT
>CAZKDA010000360.1:1735-2591 GCA_964551455.1 uncultured Saprospiraceae bacterium | reverse complement strand
GAATCCCGCTTTTTCTCGAAAAAGCGGGACGATGAAATCGGGAATACCATATCGTAGCGAAGCGAAGATCCCGATGAAATCGGGAATACCATATTACCATATTACCATAATACCATAATACCATAATACCATATTACCAAATCACCACAACTTGTGACGCCAACGGCGTTATTACCACAACTTTCGACCGAGTTATTTATCTTTGAGCGTCGATATTTTAATAAAGCAAGTGAATAATGACCAGAACAAAAATTTTATTAAAAGCCAGGCTGATCGTTGAAGAACACGGTAAGATCCTTTTGTTGAAACAAACCACCCAAAACGGAGGAAAATATACTCTCGTGGGCGGCACTGTGGAAGATTACGAATTTGCAAAAAGTGCGCTGATCCGCGAAAGCCGCGAAGAATCGGGCATCATCGTGAAAGCAAAAGACCTGCACCTGGTTCATACTTTACACAAAAAAAAGAATCACATCACAAGGATCGTATTGTACTTCAAGGCTACGGAGTGGACGGGCAGCATCCAGTCGCTGGAGCCTAAAAAGTTTAAAAAAGTAGCCTGGTTTCCGATCGACGACCTTCCCAAAGGAATGTCAGAAACGGTTCGTCATGCCTTGAAACATTACCGCCGCGGAAACCGGTATTCTGAAATGTCAAATTGAAAAAATTCCATTTTCATCGATCCCGATCTCTGATTTTGTAATGGGAGTTTTGGGCATCTGAAAAATTCTTTTTTGGTGCGGGATTGGAAAATTTACACATTATTATATTGTACATTTGCAGCATTTTGGAAAACCGCTTAGCTTAAATGCACGAACATCCTGTGGAAAAAAATCCATTCTGCGTGGATCAGCGA
>CAZKDA010000360.1:0-1635 GCA_964551455.1 uncultured Saprospiraceae bacterium | reverse complement strand
GTCCCGCAGATCGCGCAGATCCACGCAGATTAGGAAGCTTAAATGCACGAACATCCTGTGGAAAAAAATCCATTCTGCGTGGATCAGCGATATCTGCGGGAAATAAAAAATGTGTCCCGCAGATCGCGCAGATCCACGCAGATTAGGAAGCTTAAATGCACGAACATCTTTTGGGGAAAAATAATAAATAAAAACCGGTTTTTGTAATCAGGCAAGTAGTCAATTTTCAATTATTGCTATGTATAAAAAGTTGACAATTAATTCCCGGCAGATCGGGATTGCGAAAATTATATTTTCTAACAACGTTTTCGTGCGTTCAGCCTACAAACCGCTATATAAAAGCGCCGGATGGAAATCTTAATGTATTTTGTACTCTTCGTTGTCAGCCTGGCCGTTTTGCTCAAAGCGGCTGACTGGTTTGTGGATGCAGCCGAAGAGATCGGATTGTCGCTGGGTATTTCGCCTTTTATCATCGGCGTTACGATTGTGGGTTTCGGCACATCGCTACCGGAGTTGGCCACTTCAATTGCCAGCGTTTTCGCCGGCACTTCCGAGATCGTCATCGGCAACGTCGTTGGTTCCAACATCACGAACATCGCCCTGGTACTCGGCCTGTCAGTGGTGATTGTCAGAGAGATCAAACTGCACGAACAAATCTGGCATATCGACATGCCCTTCCTGATCAGTTCTTCATTCCTGTTGTGGTTTTTGGTGCAAGATCGCAAAGTGACCATTTTCGAAGCGATCGTATTTTTGCTGGCTTTGTCCATTTTCCTTTTGTATTCCTTCAAAGCGGAGGATAGCGAAGAGGAAATTTATCGCACGAAAGTCACCTGGAAAAGCTATGTCTGGCTGCTGGTTGGCGGCGCATTGGTTTGGTTTGGAGCGGACTATACGATATTTTCGATCACCAAACTTTCCGCCTTCATCGGGGTCAGCAACGAGGTGATCGCACTTTCATTTGTTGCAGTAGGCACTTCGCTCCCGGAAGTGATCGTCAGCATTGGCGCTGCGCGGAAAGGCAAAAACTCCATCGCCATTGGCAACGTGATGGGCTCCAATATTTTCAACACCTACGCCGTGATGGGCATCCCGGCTTTTTTCGGCGATCTCATCATCCCCCAAAACATCCTCGATTTCAGCCTGCCCATGATGATCGTGATGACGATCCTCTTTGCCGCCATGACTATTTCGCGCCGCATAACCCGTTGGGAGGGTCTCGTCCTCCTGATCTTTTACCTCGTTTTTATGGTAGAACTTTTTAAACAATAATCTTTGATTTTAAAATTTGTTTTTTATTTTTACAAACCGGATAAATTTTGTTTACAACCCACATTCCCTTCTATCCGGCCAATCCCACGAACAAAGCCTGGTTTCAACAGTATTCAGCTATGCCTTAGGCCTTTTTTATTATTATTTACAAAATATTAATGTGAGAGACTTTTTCAGCTACACGGAGGCTGTTAACTTTACGGACACCCATTTTTTCATTTTTTAAAAACCAATTGTTATGAAAAGGATTTTGTTTTTTGTTATTTCAATTCTTTGTTCACATTTTCTAAATGCTCAATGCAGTAATCTTGGCTCATGTAGGTTTTGGGTGAAAATCAATTTCAAGTTCTTTGAAACACATTT
>CAZKDA010000359.1:0-2610 GCA_964551455.1 uncultured Saprospiraceae bacterium | reverse complement strand
ACTTTTTCATACAAAAATAGGGAAGTGGTTTCGATCATTTCCCTTTTTTATTATTGCAGGTTTTAGACTTCGGACGATAGACGATAGACATCAGAACCTTTCCCTTGCGCCCTTAGCGAATTCCTTGCGATCCTTGCGGTTCAATCAAATTACAAACTACAAACCACGAACCTCAAACTAAGAACTTCAATCCCGCAATATCTTAAACGTTGTCCGTCGGTTTTGCTGGTGTTCTTCCTCTGAGCAGGCCGTGCAGGAGCAATGTGCCGAGGGAAGGCTTTCGCCGTATCCTTTTGGCACCAAAACCTGCGCAGCAATGCCTCTTTCGATCAAATAATCGACCACTGATTGCGCTCTCCGTTGTGATAAGTCCAGGTTGTAATCATCGTCGCCCCGGCAATCCGTATGCGATGAAAGTTGAATCCTGATGTTTTGGTTATCCCTTAATATTTTGAGCAGATGCTCCAATCTGGGAAGCGCATCGGCGCGAAGGCTGGCCTTGTCAAAATCGTAATAAATGTCTTCCAGAACGATCTCTTTCTCCGGGAAAATCCTGTCCAGCACCACGACAACGGTATCGTTTTTCAGCTTTTCTTTTGGAAAATATTCCACGCCATTATTCAGGTACCCGTCTTTTGAGCATACGAAACGATACACACCATCCTGCTTTAACTGCAACCTGACCTCCGCCTGTCCATCGACCTTGTAAGTGATGAGCTTTTTTTCGGTATTGAGATTTACCACGCTTCCCGGCAATGGTTTCAAGCCCCTCACCTCGCTGTTGGGATCCTCGGGGTTCGCCAACATCTTTTCTTTCACCTGCACACAAAGCTGAAAAACAGGCTCCGGAGGCATTTCTTTTTCCACAGGTTTTTCCGCTACAGGTTCTGGCGCAGGATGCTGATCGGCATTTTTTTGAGAAAGCAAGGTTTTGCGATGATTCACATTTTGTTCGGAAAAATAGGTTTGTATAAAAGTCGGTAAGCCCAATCGTCCGTTGTTCTTTCCAATCATCAGATACCTTTCGCGGATGCGGCAGCGGCTTCCATAATCATTGGGGTTGAGGATGACACTGATGTAGGGACCATGAAGGCTGGTGAAATAAATCCGGCCATCCGGCCCGAGTTGTAGTGCTCCGAGATTGAAACTGGAGGGTTTGTTCAATTCGATCCTGGATTTTGAAATGGCGCTTTGGGAATAAACCGACAGGTCGAATTGTTCGATCAGCCCGGTTTCGAAAGATCCCACGAAAAGCTTGTCACTATCCGGCGAAAACTCAAGGCCATAAACCGTTCCCGACATCTTAGGCAATTTTATGCGGTTGGAAACCTCTCCGGTTGAATTGTCAAAATCAAACAGTTCTACGCGGTTTTCCAGGTAAATCGTCAGCGCAAGTCGTTTTCCGTTGGGCGAAATTTTCATATAACCCGCTCCGTTTAGAAAATCGCCTCCGATCCTGGAGCCTGCAACCGACGGGTACGCAACCTCTTCCACACCTTTTTCCGTGATCAGAAAAGCCAGGAAACGATCAGAATCCCACTCGTGAGTAACCACCCAAAAATCCTTTTGATTTTCGTGGACGGTAGCCGTGATCTTTTCGCAGGTGGGCAATGCTAACGGTTTGTTTTTGAACTTGACCTCTCCCAGACCGTTGTCCGCCAGCATGTTCACCTCCGAATAACGAAGGCCATTGCCGAGGTCATTTTCAGCGGCATCAATGGTAAAAATATAATACGTACTGCGGCTCCGGGGCTTTGGAACGATCACGGCAGATTGCGTGGCCGAAGAATCACCCATCAACCCGCTACCGTTCGGCATGACCTGGTGTTTTGCATTCCAGACGCTTTGGCCATCAGTGTAAAAAAGCAGGTTTCCGTTGTGATCACTAATGGAAGCCACTCCCTCGAAAGTATTCAAAGCGCCGTCGTTCAGCAATTTTGGTTCTCCTTCGTTGAAATCCAGGCCAAAACCTTTACCGAAATACCAGATATTTCCTTCCCCTTGCGCATAAAGTTTTGAATAAGAAAAAACAAAAAACAGCATCAAAGTAAGGAGTCCTTTTTTCATGAATATTGACATTTTGTAACTGTTGAGCAAGAGCGATTTCAAAACTAATTTTATGAAGACTTTTTCGATTCCCGCTTTATAAACGGCTTAGATTTCTTACAGATGTTGTATAGCAAAGAAAATTTTATCCGAAGATGTTAAAACTTCTGTTCATTCACGTCACCGCATATAACTTGTCATGTTGAGTCGTGATTCCGGATTATAAAAATTAAACCATGCCGTGCCATTCTCCGATAACCAAAAATGCCGTCGCTGTACAGTATCTCTTAAAAAACAAATACAACTACGCTTTGTACCACACGACGTATAGGCAATAAAATTGCTACTATCAGCAACTTAGGCCATTTTTCTTACGTGAAACCCGGCAATGCAAAGATTTGGAAATTTCTTTAGAATTTTAAAACCTCAGGATGCTGGCTTGAAAAAACTGATCTCTACGCGTCGGGATCAAACTACATTAGTTTTAAAAAAGCATATTCTTGATTGATCACAGCCTGCCTGCCAAGAGCATGCAGGCAGGCGTGGTCGCACAGAGTTATTGCC
>CAZKDA010000358.1:0-2717 GCA_964551455.1 uncultured Saprospiraceae bacterium | reverse complement strand
AGGTCAAACCGGAACAAATCAGGGAATTAGACCTCAGCTCCTGGCAATCGGCTTTCAACGGCGCGGAACCGATCCATGCTGCAACGATCGAGAATTTCAGTAACTATTTCAAACCGGCAAGATTTAAAAAAGAAACTTTCACTCCTTGTTATGGCCTCGCAGAAGCCACGCTGATCGTGACTGGAAGCTCGCTGGGTCAGGAACCTGTTATCAAAACTTTTGATGCGGAGGCTTTGACGCAGAATAAAGTCAAGTCTGCCACGGTTTCCGATCCCGGTTCAAAACAACTCGTCAGTAGCGGTGTGATGCTGCCGGATATGCTCATCAGGATCGTCGATCCCGAAACTCATGAAGTTTGCGACAACAACCAAATCGGCGAGATCTGGGTGAAAGGCGGCAGCGTGGCTAAAGGTTATTGGAAAAAGGAAGAAGCAACCCAAACCACTTTCAATGCCTTTACAACTCCTCCCGACAGTGAAGGACCCTTCATGCGAACCGGCGACCTCGGATTTATTTACGAAGGACAACTTTTTGTTAGCGGAAGGATCAAAGACCTCATCATCATTGATGGGAGCAACCATTTTCCGCAGGATATCGAACGATCTGTCGAAAGTAGTCATGAAGCCATACCGCAATACGGCAGCGCTGCCTTTTCATTCAGCAATGGTACTACCGAAAAACTTGTCATCATGGCAGAACTCGATCGCCGCCAGTTCAGAAATTTTGAAAACGCCACTGAAAATGATATTGCCAAAGCCATCAAGGCTAAAGTTTCACACGACCACGATCTAAGAGTCCATGATGTGATCTTTGTGCCCAAACGTTTGCCGAAAACAACCAGCGGGAAAATACAAAGGCACAAATGCAAGCAGATGTACCTCGAATTGAAAAACGAAGCGCTCACCTGACCTGACACCTTTTCCCAATTTTTTCGGAAAAATCTTTAACTATGAGTAAAGACACGCAAACAACTGTTTCCCCAACCGCAGAGCAAATCCAGCAATGGCTGGTCAACAATATCGCCGACCGTCTGGATATATCCCCCGATGAGATCAATATCGATGACCCGATCACTGACCTGGGGTTGTCCTCGCGGGAGACCATCATGCTCTCTGGTGAACTGGAAGATTGGCTGGGGCGCAGGTTGTCACCCGAATTGTTGTACGAATATCCGCAGATCAAACAGCTTTCCGAAATGCTGGCGGGTGGTGGATCTCCGGCTCCCGTTTCGGAATCTCCTAAAGACGAGATGGGTTACAGATCGGTGGTTGATCTTTTCATCAGCAGAGCAGAGGAGTTGCAAAACAAAACCGCTTTCACACACCTGATCCGCGGCGAACTCGACGACCAGCAGACCATTTCTTATTTTGAACTGGTCAAAAAAGCGAAAGCCATCGCTGCACATTTGCAAAAGCTGAATCTCGAAGGGGAACGGATACTCATCCTTCTGCCTTCCGGCATCAATTTTATTTGCAGCTTCGCCGGGGCATTGTTTGCAAAGGCCGTTGCGGTTCCGGCTTTTCCGCCTCAAAAAACACGAGGCGCCGAAAGGATCGAAGCCATCTTTAAGGATGCCCAGGCCAGTTACGCTTTTGCGGACAACGACCTGCTGGAAAAGATCAGGAGCAATAAAAAGCTAGAGGATAATTTTATCGCCAATTCCGTCCATTGGATCAATGTGGATGAAATCTCTCCGGACTTGGCAGATCAATGGATCGAACCGGAGATCGGCCAGCAAGACCTTGCTTTTTTGCAATATACTTCCGGCTCCACCGGCAACCCCAAAGGCGTCATGGTTTCTCACGGCAATATTTTGCACAATTGCAAAACCATCAGATTATCCTTTGGTCTGAATGAAAATATGTCCACAGTGAGTTGGTTGCCTATGTTCCACGATATGGGACTGATCGGTTGTATTCTCACCCCCGTAGGCATGAAGGGGCACACGGCTTTTATGGCGCCCGTCGATTTCCTCGACAAACCCATTCGATGGCTTCAGGCGATCACACATTTTAAGTCGGATTTTTCTACAGCCCCCAATTTTGCTTATGAATTGCTCACCGATAAAGTCACTGCGGAAGAGCTTCAAACGCTCGACCTGAGCACTTGGGTGGGAGCGGGTAACGGTTCAGAGCCTGTGATCCCGGAAACGCTGCGCCGTTTCTCAAAACATTTCGCTCCCTGCGGTTTTCAACACAAGAACCATTACCCCTGTTACGGCATGGCCGAAACTACTTTGATGATCGCAGGGATTGATCCGCAAACCGAAGCCAAAGTTTTAAACCTGGATGAGCAGGAACTCAAAAGAAATAATATAAAAATTGATAAAACTGCCACGAGCAGTGTTTCAAAAATCAGTTGTGGTTACAACAGGCAGGGCGTATTGAAAATCGTTGATCCTGAAACTTTTCAAGCGCTTCCAGAAAATCAAGTCGGTGAAATATGGTACCAATCGGATAGCGTTGCGCTCGGTTACTGGAACAAACCCGAACTGACAAAAGAGACCTTCCAGGCAACCATCGAAGGAAGTAATGAGGGACATTTTTTGCGAACAGGCGACCTGGGATTTATCCACGATGGAGAACTTTATATCACGGGACGTGTCAAAGACCTCGTTATCATCCGTGGCCGAAACCACTACCCGCAGGATATTGAAAAAACCGTACAGGAAAGCCACCCGGCTTTATCGGTCAACGGTGGCCCTGCATTCTCTGTGG
>CAZKDA010000357.1:0-2753 GCA_964551455.1 uncultured Saprospiraceae bacterium | reverse complement strand
CAAGAACTTCATATTTTATAGGAATGTCTATGTTGTCAAAATTCTCATAAATTGAATCAAATAATTCCTCAACATCTAAGTTCTTTTCCTTGATCCAGTTTAAGGATTCGAAGCGAAGTGATAGAATATCATCAAAAAGATGTTTGAAGGATTCTTCAACATCAACTTTTTTATCAGCAAGCAAGCCTTTAATTGAAATAATAAGGTTTTCAACCTTTTGTTTTAATTGATATTCAATAGAATTGCCTTCAGAGGGGATATCTAAGTCTTTAAATGTCCAATATGATGCGGCAATATTTGAACTTTGTGCAGTCATGTTTTAATAATTTTAGATTACAAAGATAGCCAATTCCTGAGTCGGAATCTATCACTAATTTGGTGAAACCTATTATGGAGGCTAATATTTGCATATACACCACTCCCCCATCAGCTTCCGTATTTTTCTCTTATCCACCCCAGCTAATTTCGAAAAAATTCCCCAATTCCAACAAAATTTTCGCAGCCATTTAAAAGACGAAAGTGAGAAGCGGCAGCTTTTTCATTTTATCACTTTTTTTATCGCAGCCGCCGGGATGTCCTCAAAGGTCATTATGTGCTTATTATGCCCATTGTTGCTGGTGTCGTCCGCTGCCAGGAAGTCGACATACCACTTGTGATCCGGGATCTTGGTGGTGTCAATGACAACAATGCTCCAGTCGTCATAGTATCGGAACAAGTCGTTGGTGTTTGGCGTTTTGGAGGGGATGGTGCAAAAAATGGCGTTGACGTCAACAAGCAATTTTGTCCTTGGCATTTTGATCTTTAGCCCGTTTGTTATAATGCTGTCCACATTGTGGTCGGGCGTGGCGTGTAGCAATACTCCGGTCACCTCAACCTCTCTCAGGTTCTCCGAGTAAGTCTCGCCATCCAGTCCTTTGTATTCGATTTTCACTGTTGTCGGTTTTAGTGTATTGCTCTGGGTTACTGCTTTACATAGGAGCCATTGTTAGTACCGGTTTTTATTTTTTCTCTTCTCGTAGAATTTTCTCCATTTTTCGTCCTTTTGCTAATTCATCTACTAATTTGTCTAGAAACCTCACTTGTTGAGTTAACGGATTATCAATTTCCTCAATTCTATATCCGCAAATTACTCCTTTAATGAGGTGAGCATTTGGATTCAATTCTGCGTCTCGAAAGAATTGTTCAAATGTTGCCTTTTCATCAATTAATTCTTGCAACCGATCTTCATCAAAACCTGTTAACCATTCTATCACCTGGTGTAGTTCTTCCTTCGTTCTATCTTTTTTCTCCACTTTAGTCACGTAATGAGGATAAACTGAAGCAAATGTCATTTTTGCTATTCGTTCATTATGTTCAGGTGTTACTTTCATTTCTTATTCATTTTTTCGATTTTTTAATTGGTGCTAACGGTTCGGCTATGGTGCATAACGCATATCTCCTGACCTAATATTTATCACTATCAAACTTCAATCTCTTTCGCATTCCTGACCGCATACACCTTCACCGGCTTTTGCCGGCCCCGTACCTCGATGGTATGCAGTTCGTGGTTACTGAAGTCAAGTCCGGCCCATTCCACCACCTGTTGGGAGACGATCATTTCACAATCAAAATCCTTCGTAAGGCTTTCAAAGCGCGACGCAGTGTTTGTGGCATCACCGATCGCAACAAGGTTCCTGGAATCTTTGTAGCCCATTTCTCCGATGATCACATGCCCGCAATGGACACCGAATCCCATCTTAAGAGAACCTGTCAGTTCGCTTTTCAACTGGTCATTCAACCTGTCCAATTGAAAGCGCATACTGCGTGCCGCAGAGAGCGCATCCCTGCAGGCCTGTTTTTCGTCGCTGTCTGTACCAAAGACGGCCATGATGGCATCTCCGATAAACTTGTCGATGCGCCCGTGATGGGTTTCGATCGCCTGTCCCATGAATTGAAAGTACTGGTTGAGTACAAAGACAACATCATAAGGAAGTTTGTCTTCAGCCATCGCTGTAAATCCCCTTAAATCCGCAAACAGAATGGCAACATTCTTATCAATACCAGTAGAGGGACTCTTCTTCCAGAGCGACTGCTTTAAGCTGACGCTGGGCAGGAGCAACGGAAAGATCGTACACGCGGCGTAGGGTTTTGTCCGGCATGCAAGGCGCACAGACGGCCCGCATTGCAGTCGCGCCAGCAATTCGGCCTCATCATTGAATGGGGGAGGAAGATTCTCATGGCCTTCGATGATCTGTACCCTGCATGTGGAACAACGTCCTCTTCCGCCACAAACATGAGCATGCGGAATGTTTGCCTGAAGGCTTGCTTCAAGGAGCGTAGTACCACGGGTAACCGCGACTTCTATGCCCTCCAGGTATTTGATCACCACACCTCTGTGCCGCTTCCTGATCGTGATGACCAATTTGCGTGTAAGAAAAAACAGAAGAATGAACAACAAGTATCCTCCTGAGACTTGATATTCATAGGTCGCCGTCCATGCGAGCATATCAACACCGCGTGGATTGTTGGTTTGTAGCATTGCTGTGGTCCATTCCGGATCTGCACTGAGTCTGCGGACTTCCTGCCATGCCGATACTACACCCCACATGGCAAAGATTGGCAACCCGACGGCGATTCCGCCGAGCCAGGCGCCCCACCTCGGGAACCATTGTTTCTGCTGGATATAGTAGTGGATGCCAATACAACCATGAGTCCACATAATTAGTGTCTGACCGAAAACGTCAATTTGGTCAACTCTGGCTATTTGCGATTGT
>CAZKDA010000356.1:0-2790 GCA_964551455.1 uncultured Saprospiraceae bacterium | reverse complement strand
CGTGCTCTCGTAAGCAGGCTGTGGTCACTCATTGAGTTTATATCAACCATTGATCCCAGCCTGCCTGCCAAGTACACGCAGGCGGGCGGGATCACACTACGTTAGAAAATCGTTTGCCAAAAGATTTCGACCCCGTCGGGGTCGTACCACGTTTGGTTTTACAATTTGGCATTTTTTATTTTTGAACAAATTTAAAATTAAAACCAATTTTACGAATGAGTGTTCGTTCGCAAAGGTAAAAAAGAATCGTGATTTGGATTAGGAATGATGATCAACCTGTCAAAAAGCGTTAAAAAAGCCATCCCGATAACTGCTGCCGGGACACGAATTTGCTGATACACTGTGTCGGAGTAATTTTTACCGCAAAGGTCGCGATGTGGAGTTTTTTTCAAAAAAGGAACATTTCCGTTTTTAACCACACAGGCTAAGGTGAAAGTTACGGGGTCACTTCAAGTGCCCCTGTAACTTATCAAGTGTTTTTTCAGGCCGATGCCGAATAATTGCGAAATTTCAAGAGAAAAACCCAAAACGCAAAAAGTGTATCCCGGAATTTCGGAATACACTTTTCAACAGCCGGAAATATCGGCGGTTAGTTCAATCCGTTGACAAAACGGGTAAGGCTGCCTTTGAGGTTACCGGCTTTATTTTTATGAAAAAGATTGTGTTTTGCCAGGCGATCGATCATGCTGATCACTTTAGGCAAAAACTTTTCAGCTTCTGCTTTGTCAGTCATATCACGCAACTTCTTCATCGCTGTGCGGGTTGTTTTTTTATAATAACGGTTGTGCAGACGCTTTTTCTCGTCCTGCCGAATTCGCTTTTTTGCCGACTGATGCTGTGCCATATAAGATTAGTGATCTTCAGTTTTTTAAATTGGATTGCAAATTTAGGCTTTTTGAAGAAATATTAAAACTTCTTGAAAGAAATATTTTGAAAACAAAGCTTTAAATCCAGGCGGGATTGAAATTTAATTGCTAAAAATCTGCGATATTTGCCCCGACGGAGCATGAGTAGCGGCAATACGTGTGTGCCAAAGAAAAGGATCACTCTTTACTTGAAATTATGGGAAACAATTGGTTTTCTGCAACGTTTTAATCACCTGAAATCTAAAGTAAAAGCATAGTATTCACATCCAATTAATATCATTCAATGAGAGATTACTCTTATGTTTTCAACGCGCATCCTTCGTTTATCGAATCGATGTACCAAAAATACCTTCAAAACCCGGACTCGGTAGAGGACGGCTGGCGTACTTTTTTTGAAGGTTTTGAATTTGCAGGAACAGACAACGGCAACGGAAAGGCAACAGCTACCGCTGCGCTCACCCCGGAAGTTGTGGGTAAAGAGCTGGGAGTGCTGGCCATCATCGACGGGTTCAGACACCGCGGACACCTGCTTTCCACCACCAACCCGATCCGCCGCCGCCGCGACCGCCATCCCAACCTCGAGCTTTTTGACTATGATCTGGACGAAAGCGATCTGGACAAGGTATTCACAGCAGGTAAGGTACTGGGGCTGAAAGACGCCACCCTTCGGCAAATCATCGACCGTTTGAAAGCGATATACTGTGGAAATATTGGATTCGAATATTCACACATCGAAAACCGCAAAAAAAGATTGTGGCTACGGGAAAAGATAGAATCCCGTTCGCTCAACGGTTATGGTTTCAATATGGATAAAAAGCGGCGCATCCTGGGTAAATTGAATGACGCCGTGATTTTTGAGAATTTTTTACATACCAAATACGTAGGCCAGAAGCGCTTTTCGCTGGAGGGTGGCGAAACCACTATCGCCGCGCTCGACGCCATCATCAATACCGGCTCGGCGCAGGGCGTGGAAGAATTCATCATCGGCATGGCGCACCGAGGCCGCCTCAACGTGCTGGCCAATATCATGGGCAAAACCTATGAGCAGATATTCAATGAATTCGAAGGTACAGCCGTACCCGATCTGAGTTTCGGTGATGGCGACGTGAAATACCACCTCGGCTTTTCTTCGCAGATACAAACGAATGCCGGCAAAACCGTTCATCTGAAACTCGTTCCTAACCCCTCCCACCTCGAATCGGTCGATCCCGTTGTGGAAGGTTTTGCAAGAGCGAAAGCCGACATCCTTTACGATAGCGATTACGACAGGATACTGCCCATCCTGATCCACGGCGACGCTGCCATCGCCGGACAAGGAATCGTGTATGAAACCGTGCAGATGAGCCAGCTCGAGGGTTATTATACCGGTGGCACCCTCCATTTTGTGATCAACAACCAGATCGGTTTTACTACGGATTTCGACGATGCCCGGTCTTCCACCTATTCTACAGCAGCGGCCAGCCTCGTGCAGGCTCCTGTGTTCCATGTCAATGGCGACGACCCCGAAGCCGTCATTTTTGCTGTGGAGCTGGCAACGGAATACCGCCAGCTTTTCAACAACGATGTGTTCATCGATATGGTTTGCTACCGCAAACACGGCCACAACGAAGGCGACGACCCGCAGTTTACGCAGCCGGAGATGTACAAATTTATCAAGGAGCACAAAAATCCCCGTGAGATTTATTCTCAAAGGCTGGTGGAGAGCGGCGATTTTGAAAAAGACCTGGCCAATAAAATGGAAAAAGAATTTTGGGATAATCTCCAGGCCAGGCTCGATATGGTAAAACAACAGCCTTTGCCTTATGAATACCAGCCCCAGGAGCAGGATTGGCGGGCATTGAAAAAAACCAACGACCCCAAAGATTTTGAAGTTTCGCCGAAAACAGGCGTCGATAAAAAGATCATCAACAAGGTCATCGATCAC
>CAZKDA010000355.1:0-2859 GCA_964551455.1 uncultured Saprospiraceae bacterium | reverse complement strand
CTAAATGAAATCTTATTCTGCTATCTTTGTGTCTCCTATCGTGAGGAACTCCAATTAACACATTAACACATTAACACATTAACAAATCAATATTTCATACTTTTTCAATTTGAAGCTGATCGGATTTATACAATCCTTTTTTCAAAGACAAGGTGGCTATGTGCTATTTTCTGTCCTGTTTGCCAAACTTGTCAATTTTTTGGTAGCGGTGATCGTCATCCGGCTGATCTCAAAGGAAGAGTACGGATTGATCGCTTATGGCTTGACCATTCTTTCTTTTTTAGCGCCATTTGTCGGCGCCGGTGTCCATCAGGGTTTGGCGAGGTTCGGGTCGATCTCACGGGGGCAACTTCACAAAAAGGTATTATTCCGGTATGCTTTCAGAAAGGGGCTGAAATACACTTTTCTGCTGATCGCATTGGTGATCACGTTTTCGCCATTTTTGGATAAAATACTGGAAGGTTCGGCGATATTCCTGGCTTTATTGAGTTTTCAGATGTTGAGCCTGTTTTTGCTCCAAATGATCCAGATATATTGCAGGTTATTGTATCTAAATAAACTGTTCGCCCAAATCGACATGCTGAACAGCTTTATACTGCTGATCACTGTGATCGTATTGAGTTCTTTGTTTGGGGGAATTGGATATGTGGTCAGTCTGGTTATTGTTCCTGTGTTGATCTCCGGTTATTTTCTCTACCTGTTGAAACCACATAAGGTTTCAGGACTGGCAATGTTAAGCGCCAATATCAACCAATTTGAATTTATGAGTTATGGGTTGTATCAAAGCGCGGGCAGCCTCATCGCCCAGTTGTTGTTTGCTGTGGATATATTAATCATCGGGATCGTCTTGCAAAGTGCGGAAATGGTAGCGCAATACAAAGCTTCGAATATTTTGCCTTTCAGCTTTTTGATCATTGCCTCTGCGGTTTTGTCAACCGATTACGTAAAACTCGCCAGGGCATCGGAGGAAAATACGGTTTTTCTGAAAACCTATTACTCCAGTTATTTCAAACTGTTCGGGATATTCGGCATGGCGATCATCGTTTTTTTCTATTTTTCTTCCGGATGGCTGATGAAGATCTTCGGCGCACAATATCAGGGGCATCCGAGCCTGATGTTCATTTTTTCCATTGGAGTCTGCGGCGCTATTTTATTCCGAATCCCAATGGGCAATATCCTCTCGGCGATCGGCTGGCCAAAAACCAATGCACTTTTTTCCGTCATTATTTTAATTTTAAACCTGATTGCCAATTATTTTATGATCCTAAAATACGGCATCGAAGGCGCCGCAATCACAACTTCCGCGCTGATGTGGCTTTCAGGCCTGCTCTCATTCGGAGCTTTTATCTATTATTTAAAGGGAAAGGGAGTTGTGTAAAGGATTATGAAAAGTTAGGGGTTATGGGTTAGGAGTTGTTGGTTCATAACCCCTTACTCATAACTTTTAACTCTTTTTCAATAAATTGCACCCCGAATTTTTCCAGCTCTTCCAAAACCGGATCATAGACCTCTTTCATTACAGGAATGTTCACCCCCGTGATAGAAACTTTTCCGAGCATGACCAGTTTTGCAAAGATCCCCACCGGCAAACCGACCAACTGAGCCATGGCCGTATCCACCGCGTCGTTGCCTTTGTGAACCAGCGTGGAGGTAAGCGTCCGGGTTTCGTCATAGATTTCGTATTCGAATTCGTGTTGCATGACGATCATGTCCTTATCGTCGGCTTGCAATTTCCATTTTTCGAGCAACAGGTTTTCGAGGATCATCGCCGGAGAGCCTGCGGAAATACTGATCTTTTCCTGGCTGAACAAACCCAGCCATTCCAGTTTTTCTATGACCGGCGATCCGTGTTCTTCATTGAGGAAATCTGCTGTGCGTTCTTTGAGGGATTTATTTTTGTTTGAAAATGGAGGTAAAAACGCTTCTGTATAATCCGCGCAGGTCATCCCTTTTGTATTTGGGATAGAAAAAGAATCGTCGGTCAGTCCGATCTTTACAAGGGCATTCCAGGCGCTGCAAAATCCTGGGTAACGGATGGTTCCGCGCAGGATATTCGGAATATTTTCCAAACCGTACAAGCTGCGATAAGACAGGGAATCGCGGTTGGCATAGGCCTCAAAGGTACCATGTCCCGGCACTTCGATAGTTTCATATTGCTCAAAAAGCCGGTTGTAAGGAATGTATTTGTATTTTGAGTTTTCAAGGTATTGCGCGGTGCCCTGTCCGGCCAGGATCACGTTTCGCGGGTTCCAGGTGAATTTATAATGCCAGGGATTTGTGTCGTTTTCAGGGGCGATCAGGCCGCCGGTGTATGAGCGGAATGCGGTTAGTTTTCCTCCTTTTTCACAAATTTCATCGATCTTCTGTTTGGCTGACATGTGATCGATACCAGGGTCGAGACCGATCTCACCCATGAAAATCAATCCTCTTTTCCTGGCTTCGGCATCCAATGCATATAATTCTTTGGTAACGTAAGAAGCCGTAATCAGGTGCTTGCTGTGGAGGATACAATCCTTTGCGACTTCGTAGTGAAGATGAGCCGGAAGCAATGAGATCACCAGATCGGCCTGCCGGATCAAAGCATTCCTTTCATCGGCATTCATTACATCCAGCGAGGCACTCTTTCCGTTGGGATGGTTGTGCATTTTTTGCCGCGCGACCGATTCATCGGCGTCCGCTACCACTACCGACCAGTTGAATTTTGCGGCTTCTTGGAGGATGTAGTTGATCAGGGCTGAAGCGGAGCGGCCTGCTCCGATTATCAAAATATTGTTCATTGGAAATGAATTAAGTGCAAATTATTCACTGACCTTTCGCAGGTCAAAAATTTTGAATTTACATAAAAATATATTAAATGAG
>CAZKDA010000354.1:0-2884 GCA_964551455.1 uncultured Saprospiraceae bacterium | reverse complement strand
ACCGGTATTACCTTCGCCAGATTTACGATGATCGCCAAAAAGCAGAGCAAGTCAAAGCAGTTTTGATCAACAGAGGCTTTCCAAACGCTCAGGTTGTAGATGTGGAAGAACAAATGATATTATGCGGAAAGCCTTGCCCTTATGCGACCTCCACGACCACTTTTTCCAGCGATGAAACGGAAATTTTACGAATGAAATCCATTTTTTTCGGATTTGATAAATCTGTTTTAGACTTGGATTCGCAAAAGAAGCTTGACGAACTGTACGAGGCATTAATAAAAAATCCCGACTTGCGCGTTAAAATTCTGGGACATGCCGATTCGAAGGGAAACGCAGAATACAACATAGCATTATCAAAAAGACGTGCCAGGGCTACGCGGAGCTACCTGATCGCGAAAGGAATTCCAGCCTACCGCATCAATGCAATTGTTTTCGGAGAATCAGCGCCATTGAGATCGAATGTTACGGAAGATGGGAAAGATTCGCCTCAAGGCCGACAATACAACCGAAGGGTAGTAGTTGCGCTTTATGATGCGAAAGGTGAGATCGTCGGTTCTGATCAATAATTTCTAAAAACCTCATTCCGGGAACTGTACTTCCACAACGATCACATTTTCTTTGGCAATAGGAATTTTTTGTCTGCTTTCTATTGAATAGCCTCGCGATGGAATGTAGCGCAAATGTTGTTGCAACTTTGCAATATTGCTGGAGGTATTGTTAAAAATCTCAATTGTATCAACATCAGTTTGATTGAACGAGATCATCAATTGTTGCGTTCGCAATTTTTCATCAAGCGACAAGTAATGTAATTTTCTAAGTGTCCCGCTTAAATCGTAAACGGTATCCACCACATATTTGTCCATCCAGGCAACTTTGTTGATATCCGAATCCACAAAAGCAGCCAGTTCTACATCAAAATCAAGTGTGTCGAATACCTTTTCTTCCCGATTGTCATTGATGATCGTGGCCTTTTTCACATTTCTGACATTTGCCAGCTTTGTGATCTCTGTTTCAAAATATCCTTTCAAATCAAAAAAGCTGGTCTGGTTTTTATCAACCACAACATTGTCCCTACAGCTTTCAGCACTGAAAACGACCAAGACAATCACAATCAAAATCAAGGGTAAATATTTCACGCTGTTTGCTTTTCTCGGATAATCAGACATTTGCCATCCATTTCTTCAGGGCATTCTATGCCCATGATTTTCAAAATCGTCGGAGCGATATCCGCCAGTCTGCCATCCTTCAATTTTTTTCCACCCAGATTTTTTCCGATGTAAATGCATGGAACCGGATTTTTGGTATGCGCAGTATTCGGCGTTCCGTCTTCGTTTATCATGAAATCCGAATTGCCATGATCGGCGATCACAACGGCCTCATAATCAAAAGATAAAACAACCGGGGTAAGTTTTTCAAGGCAATTGTCAACGACTTCGGCTGCTTTTTTTGCTGCTTCAAAAACTCCCGTATGTCCTACCATATCCGAGTTTGCATAGTTCAGACAAATAAAATCAGGCTGGTTTTTATTAATTTCCTCAATGATCGCTTCCGTCACTTCAATGGCGCTCATCTCAGGTTTTAGATCATAAGTAGCGACTTTGGGAGAAGGAATCATTATTCGTTTTTCACCTTCAAACTCAAGCTCTCTGCCTCCCGAAAAGAAAAAGGTAACATGCGGATATTTTTCGGTTTCAGCAATCCTCACCTGCGATTTTCCGGCTTTCGAAATGACTTCTCCAAGGGTGTTCGCCAGGTTGTCCGTTTGGAAAAGCACCGCTACATTTTTAAAAGTTTCATCATAATGGGTCATCGTCACGTAATGAATATCGAGCTTTTTCATCCCGTGTTCAGGCATATCCTGTTGCGTAAGTACTGTGGATATCTCCCGTGGCCGGTCTGTGCGGAAGTTAAACGAAATAACCACGTCGCCTTCTTTGATTTTGGCTTTGGGCTGTCCATTTTCGTTGAGCGCGATGATCGGTTTAATGAATTCATCCGTTACGCCTTCGTCGTAACTTTTTTCGATGCTTTTCAAAATATCGGTAGTGCGTCTGCCTTCTCCTTTCACCAAAAGATCGTAAGCCGGTTTGATGCGTTCCCAGCGTTTGTCTCTATCCATCGAATAGTAGCGACCAATCACACTTGCCAGTTCAATGTTCTGGTTTTCAATGTGTTTTAAAATTTCTCGCACAAAACCTACCCCGCTTTTGGGGTCAACGTCGCGGCCATCGGTAAATGCGTGGATGAAAACATTTTCCAGACCCTGATCCTGAGTGATATCGCAAAGCGCTTTCAAATGATCGATGTGAGAATGTACTCCACCATCGGACAATAATCCAAAAAAGTGAACCGCTTTTTTATGATTCCTGGCAAACTGCAAGGCTCTTAATAAAACAGGATTTGAGTGTAAGGTTTTGTCAGCAATGGCTTTATTTATTTTTGCCAGTTCCTGGTAAACCACCCTTCCGGCGCCGATATTCAAATGCCCTACCTCGGAATTGCCCATTTGCCCTTCGGGAAGCCCTACATCAAGGCCATGCGTAATTAACTCAGCATTCGGATATTTTTTGTACAAACTATCCACAAAAGGAGTATTTGCTTGTGCAATCGCACTTACTTCGGGGTTTTGGCCGTGCCCCCAGCCATCCAAAATGATCAAAATTGCTTTATGCGAATTCATGGTTTACTACTTGAAAGGAGCTTGATTTTTATAGAAAACGCTAAATTAATTTTTTAAAACAGAATTGCCTAATTTGGGTTGATGGGATAATGGGATAATGGGATAATGGGGTAATGGGGTAATGGGATAATGGGTTGATGGGATAAATGTGGAGTTCCTCACGATAGGAGACACAAAGATAGCAGAATAAGATTTCATTTAGGA
>CAZKDA010000353.1:0-2926 GCA_964551455.1 uncultured Saprospiraceae bacterium | reverse complement strand
AATCAATTCAATCTCCGCAGGCTTTCTTCCAGTATTTTTATGCGCTCCTCTCCATCGGAAAGTTTCTTTTTTTCCTTTTCCACCACATCTGTGGGGGCGTTGTTTACAAACCTTTCGTTGCTCAGTTTTTTCAATTGTGCATTGACGAATCCCTGGGCATATTCTAATTCCTGCTGAAGCCTGTTTCGCTCGGCTTCGGTATCGACTTGCTGATTCAGTTCAACGTAATAATTTTCTGTGCCGGACAAAAATGGCACGCTGTTGTCCACCTCCTTGTCGGTAAAACCGAATGACGAGAGGTTTGCCATTTTCGAGATCATGGCTTTCAAGCCGGCTGTCTTGTACAACTCCGTTGCGCGGTCGCTTTTTTCAACAAAAAGGGAAAGCGCTTCTTTCCAGGCGATGTTGTTTTTCGAGCGGATCTCCCTGACCTTCGAAATAACATCCTTGGCTTTTTCAAATTTGCCGATCAGCTTTTCATCGAATTTGCCTACTTGCGGGTATTGGCTCACCACGCAATCTTCTCCTGCCTTCCGGTCTCGGAGCTGGTGCCAGATCTCTTCCGTCACAAAAGGCATAAACGGATGTAACACGGTCATCAGTTTTTCATAAAAACCGATGGTTTTATCAAAAGTAGTTTTGTCAATCGGATTGCCGAAGGCAGGCTTGATGATCTCCAGGTACCAGCTGAAAAAGTCATTCCACAGGAAGCGGTACAACTCGATCAAAGCATCCGAAAGGCGATAGGTTGTAAACTTTTCTTCCAGTTCGGCCAGCGTTTTATTGAGCTTATTTTCAAACCATTCCACCACCAATTGATTGATGGCAGTGGTTTCCGCATCCTGCGCAGTTTCGCTGATGTTCCAGACTTTTAGGAGGAGCAGGGCATTCCACATTTTATTGCAAAACTTACTGCCTTGTTCGCACAGTTTTTCATCAAAAAGCAACTCACCGCCCGCGGGCGCACAGGACAACATGCCAAAACGGACTCCGTCGGCGCCATAATCTTCGATCAGCTTCAGCGCATCTGGGGAGTTACCCAGTTGTTTGCTCATCTTTCTCCCTTTCTGGTCGCGTACCATTCCCGTAAAATAGACATGCCGGAAGGGAAACACACCTTTCTTTGCAGCCAGCTCTTCGCCCAGCAGATCGGGCGCATATTCGTAGCCGGCGATGATCATCCGCGCCACCCAGAAAAACATAATGTCCCAGCCGGTTACCAGTACGTTGGTGGGGTAGTAGTACCGCAATTCGTCCTGCGTTTCAAAACCATCGAAAACGGAAATAGGCCACAGCCAGCTCGAAAACCAGGTGTCCACCACATCTTCATCCTGCCGCAGGTCTGCGAGGGTCAGGCTGGGGTTGCCGGTTTTTTCTTTTGCCAGTTCCAGGGCTTTTTCCACCGTTTCCGCAACGAAAACTTCATCATTATAATAATAAGCCGGTACGCGCTGCCCCCACCAAAGCTGCCTGGAAATACACCAGTCACGGATGTTGTCTTCATTCAGCCAGTTTTGATACATATTTATAAAATGTGGCGGAAAAAAGCTGATCTCTCCATTTTTTACAGCGTCGAGAGCGGTTTTGGCGAAGGATTTCATTTCGAGGAACCATTGCAAAGTTAGGCGGGGTTCCACAACCGCGTTGGTACGCTCCGAGCGTCCGACTTTGTTTTTATAATCTTCAATTTTTACAACATATCCCTGTTGCTCTAGGAATTCCGCCATTTTTTTTCTGACAACGAAGCGATCTTCCCCGACAAAAAATTGTGCGGCTTCGCTCATTGTGCCGTCGGGGTTGAAGGTATCGATCACCTCCAGGTTGTGTCGCAGACCGATCTCGTAATCGTTGGGGTCATGCGCAGGAGTGACCTTCAGGGCGCCGGTTCCGAATTCCATTTCAACGTAGCGGTCAAAAATGATCGGAACAGCGCGGTTGACCATAGGGATGATTACGTTTTTTCCTTTCAGATGCCGATACCTTTTGTCTTCAGGATTTACGGCAACGGCAGTGTCGCCGAGTATGGTTTCCGGACGAGTGGTGGCGATGGTGATCCATTCGTCTTGCGTTCCTTCGATTTTGTAACGGACGTAATATAGTTTTGAATTTTCTTCTGTAAAAACGACTTCCTCGTTGGACAATACGGTCTTGGCTTCGGGGTCCCAGTTGGTCATCCGGAGGCCGCGATAGACCTTGCCTTTGTTGTAAAGATCGACGAACACTTTCGTGACGGCATTGCTCAGGCTTTCCTCCATCGTAAACCGCGTGCGATTCCAGTCGCAGGAAGCGCCCAGTTTTTTGAGTTGCTCGAGGATGATCCCGCCATATTTGTCTTTCCATTCAAAGGCGTATTTCAAAAACTCATCACGCGAAATATCGCTTTTTTTGATGCCCTTTTCGCGGAGCATCTGCACCACCTTGGCTTCGGTGGCAATGGAAGCGTGATCGGTTCCGGGAACCCAGCAGGCGTTTTTTCCATCGAGGCGGGCTTTTCGGATGAGAATATCCTGGATGGTGTTGTTGAGCATGTGCCCCATGTGCAAAACGCCGGTCACGTTGGGTGGTGGAATGACGATGGTATATGGCTCCCTGTCGTCGGGTTCCGAGTGGAAGTAATTTTTTTTCGTCCAGTGGTCGTACCACTTTACTTCAGTATTTTTAGGATTGTAATGTGTGTCTAATGCCATTTGTTATAAAAATTCAATGATAGTAGTTCATAGTTTGAAGTTTATAGATCATGGTTTTAAAGGTGAATAGTTCAAATGATTTATCATAACCCCAAACCTCTAAAGATATCACGCAAAGGCGCTAAAGTGACCCCTAACCCCTAACCCCTAACCCTTGACCTTTGGCTTCCTCAAAAAAATCCACATGAGTGTGCTACAAAAAAGTGGAAAACACATATTAAGCTGCTATGTTTAAAGCC
>CAZKDA010000352.1:0-2945 GCA_964551455.1 uncultured Saprospiraceae bacterium | reverse complement strand
CACCTTACTTTATTCGCTCGGCCTATTGCCAACGGGTTGGTTTGCCTGGGAATACTTGTCTATTGCGAAGCAAAAGTTAAAAAACTTCCGTGCAAAAAAATTAATAACAAGGGGCGATAAGAAAATGCTGGAACTAAAAGAAGTTCGAAAAAATATGCTCAATTCCATAACTTCCATTTCCATCGCAGTTAAAACATGAGAAAGTGATCGTCAGTTGTTTTTTCATCATTTTCGTTGTCGCTACAATTGTCCAGCTCTGTTTTTGGATAGGCATCTTTTCCAGGCTTTCGTTTCTAAAACAAGTTGATCATTCCCAAGAAAATCACGAACCTCCGGTGTCGGTCATCTTATGTGCACACAATGAAGCACAAAACCTGGCTGCTAACCTTTCCCGTATTCTAAATCAAAACTACCGTTCCTTTGAAGTAATCGTAGTGGACGATAACTCGGACGACACAACGCAAAACATATTATTGAAATATCATATAGAATATCCTAACTTGCGCTCGTTAAAGGTTGTGGATAAACCTGCCGGAAGCGGAAAAAAGTTTGCGCTTTCGAAGGGAATAGAAGCAGCTCAACACGAAGTTCTTTTATTAACGGATGCCGATTGCATTCCCGACAGCCTGGATTGGATCAGCGAAATGGTCAAGCCATTAAATGGTTCTGTCCGGTTTGTGTTGGGTTATGCCCCGTATTTTAAAGCAAAGGGATATTTAAACAAATTTATCAGGTTTGAAACCGCCCATACTGCGATACAGTACTTTTCCTTTGCTTTGGCCGGAATGCCCTACATGGGCGTAGGCAGAAATCTCGTTTACCGCAAGTCAATTTATGAAAAAGCCGGCGGCTTCTCAAAGCATTTCCACCTGCTTTCCGGCGACGACGATTTGCTCGTAAACGAAATGGCTACTGCCGAAAACGTTGGCATCACATTAAAAAAAGAATCTTTTGTTTATTCAACACCCAAAGAAAGCTGGAAAGCTTTATACCGACAAAAAGCAAGACACCTGACCACAGGGAAACACTATAAAATGAAACACAGGATTCTTTTAGGTTTGTATTCTTTGAGTCACTTCTTGCACTATGCAGCAGGTATTGCGCTTATCATATTAAATTTTAGCACAATATTTGCAGCAGGAATTATATATCTCATGAGGATATCCGTAGTAATACTGTTGTGCAGTCCCATTTTGAGAACACTCAAAGAACGTTCACTTCTAAAATGGTATCCGATCCTGGATGCATCTTTTGTATTCTACTATCTGGTATTCTCTCCTAATTTACTAAAAGGAAATACAGATCAATGGAAGTAAAAGAAAAATCAAAAACCACAAACCTCTCAGCCCGCGCCCAGGATGATTATCAGCTCGTAAGACAAGCCATCATGGGAGATCAAAAGGCTTACAGTGTTTTAATGGAGCGTTATCGCAACTCCATTTACCACATGATGTTCAAAATGGTTAAAAACCGGGAAGACGCCGACGACCTAATGCTCGAAGCTTTCGGAAAGGCGTTCAACAAACTCGAAAGCTACGAACCCCGTTATGCTTTCAGCACCTGGTTGTTTAAAATTGCCATCAACAACTGCATCGACCACATCCGCAAAAAAAGATTGAAATTACTCTCGATCGACGATCCTATCGAATTGAACAGCGACAACGATTTTTCCAGCAACATCAGGTCCGGAGCGCTCGATCCCGAAGAACGGTTTATCAAAAAACAGCGGATCAAGCTCATGCGAACCATCCTCAACAAACTCAGCCTGAAATACCGGCTGATGATCGAACTGCGGTTCTTTGAAGAGATGAGCTACGATGAAATTGCCACCGAGCTGAACATCCCGCTCGGTACGGTAAAAGCTCAACTATTCAGAGCCAAAGAGATCCTGTATTCGCTTTTGCAAACACCAAATGCACAGGCTTATCTCGAGATCACTTCCAGAAAAACAAAAACGACTACCGAGCCGGAACGTGCCAGGCAGGTTAGCTAAACTGTAATTCATCACTTGTTTTAAAAAACCGCCTGCCGGGTGTCAACTATTTTAATTGATGCGGCAGGCGGTTTCTGTTTTTACGCTACCTTTATGTTTCCAAACCAACCATGTCAATGGAAATCATAAAGAAATACTTTCCCCAACTCAGCCCCTTGCAAGTCCGGCAGTTTGAACAGCTACAGCCGCTATACTCCGAGTGGAACCAAAAGATCAATGTCATTTCCCGAAAAGATATCGACAACCTGTACGAACGACACATTCTGCACTCGCTGGCCATTGCCAGGTTATACACTTTTCTGCCGAATGCCCAAATCCTCGACCTTGGAACCGGCGGCGGCTTCCCGGGAATTCCGCTGGCGATCTTTTTCCCCGAAACACAATTCACCCTGATCGACGGAACCGGCAAAAAGATCAAAGTCGTGGAAGCCATAAAAACCGCCTTGCAACTTAAAAATGTACACCCGAAACATATCCGCGCAGAAGAACTGAAACAGCATTTCGATTTTGTGGTGAGCCGCGCCGTCACCCAGCTCGATCAACTGATCAACTGGAGCTTTCGCCTGCTGAAAAAGAAACAGCAACACGCCACTCCCAACGGCCTGATCGCTCTGAAAGGCGGGAAAGTTTATGCCGAGATCAAAGCGCTCCCCCGAAAAGAATACGTCGAAGTGGAACCGATTTCAAATATATTCGAAGAGGAATATTTTAAGGAAAAATATGTGGTTTATGTGCAGGGGTGATCGTGGAGAGCAGTCATCATATAGAAACGTTTGACGCGAACCCGCCCGCCTGACGCGGTCGGGCGGGTTGGCACAAATTCCGCAAATTTTTACCGAAATTAACACATTTGACTTTAATCCAAAAACAATACGTTTTTGGCGTCGCGATTAAAAAAAATTCTAAGCCCATGAAAAAAGCATATCTTTTTTTAGTTGTATTTTTTAACCTG
>CAZKDA010000351.1:0-2980 GCA_964551455.1 uncultured Saprospiraceae bacterium | reverse complement strand
CCTCACCCCAAACAACCCACCAGCACTATGCTGTTGCTTCGGTACCCGATTGTCAAAATGTCGGCGCTGAAAGCCCTGTAATTTTTTTCACGATCACCCGACCTGCCTCATTTGAAAACTCCTTCAGCAGGTTTTTTGCCATACTGCGAGCTGCCGAAGGGTTTTGGGTTAAGCGATTTGCACATTATGTTTTTTGTGTAGAAAACTTCCCGGTCAGGCTCCGGAAATCAAACCTCATTTTCCCTTTCCATTATTTCTGGTAATTCATTTTTTCTATAAAAACTTGTTTAAAACATCCGTCGGATCCGGCGTATGACAAGATCGCGTTTTACAGGTGTTGATCGCTTGTTATAACCTGCACTGTGTTTTTTAACATCATAAAATTTCTAAAAAAAATGGATACTGCAACCCTGACCATAGGTCTTATATCAATTGCTATCTGCGCAATGCCTTTTGTGCTGATGAGCGTCAGTAAATCAAATAAAAAGAAATATCTTTTCAACTCGCTTTCAGGCATCGCTGCTCAGCAAAACTGCGAACTGACGCAGTACGAAACTTCCGGGAACATCGCCATCGGCATGGATAAATCCGCCGGTGTTGTTTTCTTTTTCAGAAAGCCCACCGATGATAGCCGCAAAGGCATCGGTCAATTTGTAAACCTGGCGGAAGTCCGGGAATGCAAATTGATCAAAACCAGCGCCCCGCCAATGAATAAAAACAGCGGTGGCAAAACGGAGCGGCTGGAGCTTAGCTTTTCACTTTTGACAGATAACAAAAAGGAAATGCGCTGGGAGTTGTACAACGCCGATGAAAATCCCCAGCTTGTAGGTGAGCTTGAACTCGCTGAAAAATGGGTGAAGATCATCAATGAAAGGCTTTCGCGGTGATTAGTTCGTGGTTTATAGTTTGTGGTTTGTGGTTCATTTTTTAACTATGAACCTCGAACCACAAACCATGAACTAAATCGAAGCAGTGATGGTATCTGCAACGGATATTTCTTCGGGTACAACCTTGTTGGCGCCAAGCTTTTGGAGTTGTTCGGCTTCTTCGGCGTATTTGGTTCTTACCACGATATTGGCGCTGTGGTTGAGTTTTCTGATCTTGATGGCGACAGGAAATTATCTTAGTTGCCAAAAACCGCACATGCTCCTAAATTTCATAACAAAGACACAGAAATTTACATGCTTGTTGTTCGTCGTCATGGCGATGCTGGCCTGCGGCGGAGCACAAAAAACCGGGAAGGGGAAGACTCTTCAAAATACGACCTCCGATACCATCCGTTTTGTCACTTACAACGCTTCGCTTTCCAGGAATCAGGAAGGTCAACTGACGCAGGATCTCATATCCGGTTTTGACAAACAAATCCAAAACATTGCGGCGATCATTCAACACCTGCGTCCGGATGTGCTGGCGCTGATGGAATTTGATTACGATCCGTCGGGTTTGCTTCCAAAACTTTTTCAACAAAATTATCTTTCCCTGAGCCAGCACGGGGAGCAGCCCATTCATTTCCCGTATCAGCTTTCCATACCTTCAAACACGGGAATGCTCAGCAGCGAGGATCTCAACGGCGACGGAAAGATCAGCCTGCCCGATGATGCCTTTGGTTTTGGGCGCTATCCAGGACAATATGCCTTCGTTTTGTTTTCCCGGTTTCCCATCGACACACTCCGGATCAGGTCATTTCAGCATTTGCTGTGGAAGGATTTCCCCGATGCCAGGCTGCCAAAGCATGCCGACGGCACACCATACTATAGCGACGCGGCGTTGGGCGTTTTTCGTCTTTCTTCTAAAAATCATATTGACATCCCGTTTCGCCTTCCTTCCGGCAAGTTGATCCACACCATCCTGGCACACCCTACCCCACCTGTTTTCGACGGCCCCGAAGACCGCAACGGCCTGCGCAACTTCGATGAGATCCGATTGCTAAAGGAGTACATTTCAGGCGCCGGTTATCTCGTCGATGATAAGGGAAAACGCGGAGGACTGGCCGAAGGCACTGCTTTTGTCGTCATGGGCGACCTCAACGCCGATCCGCTCGACGGCGACAGCTACCCCGGCGCCATTAACCAGCTTCTGAACTGCCCGGCTCTTAACGCGGAAGCCGCTACAGGAAATATGATCCCGAAAAGCAATGGCGGAAAAGCGCACAACAAAAGAACCGGCGACCATGGCGATTCGTCTTTCGACACATCCTTTTTCGGTTTGCGCGTGGATTATGTACTTCCTTCAAAAAACCTGGAGGTGATCCGCTCCGGCGTGTTCTGGCCTGCCGAAAGCGAACCGCTGTTTGAGCAGGTCACCCGCGGAAATGCTTCGGATCACCTGCCGGTGTGGGTGGATGTGGTGGTGAAAGGGAGAGGTCGTTGAAAAAGCCTACCCTCCCGCTTTGCGGTTCTCTCCGCCGAACAGCTTTTGCTCGGTAAGTTTTTAAAACTTAAGCCGAAATAGCTGCTAGTCTCAGACTAGCGAAAGGGTATATCCCTGTGCTCGCGAAATCTCTCTGAGGTGGTGTGCGGTTTTGTGCACTTTTCCATTGCCCTCATAGTTCGGCGTAGGCTGCGCCATGCTGTTGCTTGGTAAACTCTGCGACGAAGTATCCGCAAAAGTCCGCCTGCCCCGACAAGTCGGGGTTTTGCGAAATCCGAAGTATAAGAGCTTCGCTCGCGCCGCCTCTCTGAGGTGGTGTGCTGTTTTCCGTTGCCTCTGACTCAATTTCCGCTTTGCGGTTCTCTCACTTGAATCTGGCGCGGGTTTCATTTTTCCTGCGGAAAAAATCGTTTTGCTCGTTCGGCGTAGGCTGTACCTGCCTGCTACAGGAAGGCCTGCGACGAAGTGTTCCCGACAGGTCGGGATTTTGCGAAACCCGAAGCATAACATAAGAATTTGTTTGCGGTAGCCTTTAGTCTTCGTTGAACCGGCCTGCCCACCTTGACCCCAGCGGGGTCACAGTTCGTTAGCTTAGCCGACCAGCGAACCG
>CAZKDA010000350.1:0-3111 GCA_964551455.1 uncultured Saprospiraceae bacterium | reverse complement strand
ATCAGCAAATCAGCAAATTAGCAAATCAGCAAATTAGCAAAACCACAACCCAAGCCACTTCAATCAAAGCTGATCCGGTCGCGGATAGTGCCGTCCTTTCCGTGGATGATCACATCCGAGCCGTAGTTTCGGGCGATGTCTTTGGCTCGTTCGATGGCGTCGTGCTGGTATTTGTAAACTGCCGTGTATCGAGAGTTTCCGGCGCCTTTGACCGCCCAGCCTTCGGGATGAGGTACGACGTGCTGGTGACGCGTTTGCGGCTTTGATTTGCTGCCGAGGCTTTTCAGAATGATGTTGGCAATTTTTTTCAGCAGGTTGAGCCAGAAGCCGGATTTTTTAATGTCAGTCATAAACGAGTTATAAGTCGTTTTGAGGAATATTTTGCTAATATAACATGAGTTACGGATTTGATAAAATAGCTCGCAGTTTCTCCGACCTTTAGAAGTTAGCCACGAAGACGCCGAGTCACAAAGAAATTCTGCTCAACTGAGGTCATGGTGTAAAAATCTGACAGTGATCCGTGAACAAGTATAAAGACAGACAGGCTATACAACTTTGTGACTTTACCGCCCACGCAGTGCTTGGCAGGCATTGCGGTACAAGCAGTGGCTTCGTGGCAAATTATGACTGCATTTCGGATACTATCTTTATTGCAAACATCATAAACCTTTAAAAAAAAAGGCCTTTATCTTTTTCCTAATCCATGACGCGTACCGCGTCACGCAGTAATTCACGGTAGGATATTCAAAAAACATATTACCTCTCTCCTATTCCTAAGCGCACTTCTAACATTTTTTAAAAACCAGCTTAAAGCCGTTTGCGGTGGCCAGCAGGATGTTTTGTTCGAGGAGTTTTTGCTGAAGGGATTTTAAACATTGAACAATCGGAAATTTTTTGAGGTCGTAATATTCCTTTTCCAGTTCGAGTTTAATGTCTTCCAATGAAAACACGCGATCCGGCCGCGAAGACAGCAGCCAGAGGATGCGAAATTCGTTTTGGTCGATATCGAGTTGTTGCAATCCTTTGAAAGCTTTGTATTGCGATTTGTCTAAAGTCAGTCTCGCCATCAATATTTGCGTTTTGTAGCCTGCCCTCCCGCTAATGAAGCGGGATCGGGGTTTTTAGAATCCAGGATTTTCCTGAAGAGCAATTCGGTTCTAATCTTTTTCAAATCCCTGGCCGATCTTGCGTTCGACTTGTGGTCATTTACGTGCAGGCGCGGGTTGATGAATTGATAATCCAGTTCGTCGTATTTGTAAAGGTTCCAACCTCCCAAATAATATTCCAAAGCGGTGAGGTTTTCCACCCAGTCGCCCGAATTCATATAGGTTACCTGTTTTTTCCCAACCGGCACTTTTTTGATAGCCGGCTGGTGGATATGTCCGCAGATCACAAAGTCATAACCCTGTTCGGCTGCCAGTCGCAAGGCGTTATTTTCGAAATGCCGGATCACTTCCACGGCTTTTTTAACACTGGCTTTTATCCGTTTTGAAAAGGACATGCGCGATTTTCCGAACCGCCTTCGCCACTGGTTGATAAAGCGGTTGATGCGGAGCAGCAGGTCGTATCCTTTTCCGCCGAGCTTTGCAATGCCCGGAGAAATTTTGAGGGAAGCATCGAAAACATCGCCGTGGAATATCCAGTACTTTTCGTTTTTCAGCAGCAGCACCAGCTTGTCCCGCAGACTGATACTTCCGGTGGAAAAGTCGGAGAACCTGCGCAACACATCGTCGCGATTGCCTGTGATGTAATACACCTTTGTTCCGTTGAGCGCCATGTCGAATATGGCGTTGATGACCTGTATATGTTCTTTTGGAAAGAATTTTCGGTCAAACTTTGCGGTGTCCACAATATCGCCGTTGAGGATCAACACGCCGGGCCTGATGCTTTCGAGGTAGTTGAGCAACTCCCGTGCATGACATTCACGGCTCCCCAGGTGAACATCCGAAATGATCGCAATATCCAATGTTCTTTTTTCCATCCGCTTTTGGTATTTAGGTTTTAGTGTGAAATCCTTTTCAAATTACATTTTCAATGTTAAACAATTGCAACGCCTGCATTACATCTGCATTAAATTCGCAAACCTGAAACGGGGGGGAAGGTTTTAAAAAAAAGAACTACAACCTTTCGGTAATAGTCCTTTGATCGGAGAATGAAACTTAAGAGCTTGTTGGGGATTTATCCTTTGGGCTGCAACCGCCACTTTTTCACTTACACTTCGTTGCAGAACCGGGCTTCGTAGTGCGGCTACGATCCCGAACCTGCGCCTTGTTTAAGCAAAAAATTGACTGGTTTCGTCATCAAAAACAAATCCCCAACAAGCCCTAATATTTGAACGACTATTTTGTTAAACTTTTCTCTTGTCCATCGTTGCCTTTGAATCGGACTTTTTGTTTTCCTTCTGAAAAAAGTTGAAGGCCCGGTCTGGGAAACCGGGCTTCCAGACTATCATCTTTTGATGCGAGATCGTCATAAAAGAAGGATGAGAAGATTCATGATTAAAAGGCTGAATCGATATTGCAAAAGTATGACCCTCAGATTAAGGGAAAATTAATGGCAGTTTAAATATTTATGAACAATGCCCTGAAAAAAGAAAAGGCTGCATTCCTTTGAACACAGCCCCGATCCTTATGAGAAAATTACTGACATGAGACCTTTCGGCGCAAAGGTCGTCCCGTCAGGTTAAGCGGCAATTAAACAAAATTGAACTTTGCGTTAAAAGGCTGGCATCATCGCTTGATTAAACTATGTATCAACCACGTCATGGGCTACAATCGGCTAAATCTTTCCGGATTGATACGCAGCATGCATTTAGGACAATTCTAAAAATTGATTATTTCACGCCAAGGCGCCGAGTAGGAAAAGCATATAACTATGATACTTAAACTTTTGCGTTCTTAGTCCCGATAAAGAATCGGGATGAACGCACGAAAACGTTGTTATAGAATATGGTTATTAAATGTCAATTTTTTATAAATAGTATTAATTGCAAATTGATTATTTGTTATTATAAAAAATCGGTTTTCACATATTGTTTTTTCAACAGGGTGTTCGAGCATTTAAGCTTCCCAATCTGCGGGAAATAAAAAAGGTGTCCCGCTGATCGCGCTG
>CAZKDA010000349.1:0-3125 GCA_964551455.1 uncultured Saprospiraceae bacterium | reverse complement strand
GGCCGGAATCCGGACACCAAATTATCAAATTAGCAAATTAGCAAATCAGCAAATTCCCAACTTCACAAAATCACTTCAAAATCCACAGGGTCTTGCAAAAAACCATTGACGGACAGCCGGATTTGATGTATGCCGGGATAATGTTTCCGGGTAGTCAGGTTCTCAAAACGGTGCTTTTTGGAAATGGTCATTTCGTGGTTTTTATCCAGGTTCAGAGATTTCAGTTTAAACACTTTCGGCTGCAAAGCTCCGTTCTTTTTTCGGTAATAAACGAGGTAATCGATGTTGATCTTTTGCTTTTGAGGCGCCGTTGAAACCACATCGAAAGCAAACGAAAGTTCCCCGCCGATGGCGACAATTGTGTTTTCCAGCCTGAGCGGGCTGACGTTCAGTTGCGGTCGTTTGTCATAACCCAGCAACGCAAAAGCATCCTGATGCCCTGCTTTGATCATTGTCCGCGCAGCCCGTTTAGCGATCCGGGAAGTGTGTTGATTTTGTAAATTCCAAAGTCTGAGCGTTTTCAGCACATAGTCCGGATGATCTTTTGAGATGTCATTCAAGTGATTTCCAACCGATTTTTGAACGTAATCTTCCGGATCGGCTTTGAGGTTGTGCAAAATTTTCGCCGTGGCTTTCGGTTTTTTAATCACTTCTTCCAGTTTGAATGACCAGGGCAATCGCGGCCTGGAGCCTTCGCTTGACAGGCGACGAACGTGATGGTTTTCATCCCTCGACCAGGTTTCCATCGCGCGGATTGTTTTTTGAAAATCCCTTTTTAAAAATACGCGGATCGCAAATTCGGAAGAGGAAAAGGGCGTCAAAAACTTCAGTGTTTCCAGAGACAGATCGAAATGTTCCAACCCAAATTTTTGCACAAAATTGGGCAAAACCATCCCCGCGAAGCCATTGATCTCTGGCGCCAGTTCGCGGATTATTTCAACCGAATCCGGGTAACCCGCAGGCAAATGTTTTTTCAGCGAATCCGAAGCCAGTTCCAGCCGCTGCATTAGTTCCAGGGTTTTATGATCCTTTTGGACATCCTGAAAAAATAATTCGGCGTCCAGCTTTGGGTAGATCCTTTTCAAGTCCGAGGTCAGCTTCTGATAAAATTCCCGATTGAAAAACTGGTCTTTTAAAGGCTCCATTATTTTGAAAAAAGAATTGAATGAATTTATAAAATGGCTTTGAACGCTTTGCCAAAATGCTCAACCAGGTCGCCGGCCACCAATGACTCCTGACTTTGTGCGGCGGCTACTGCAAGGTCGCCGGAAAGGCCATGAAGGTAAACACCAAGTATCGCGGTATGTTCCGGGTTGTAACCCTGCGCCAGCAAGCCGGTGAGCAGGCCGGTGAGTACATCGCCGCTGCCCGCAGTAGCCATTCCGGGATTTCCCGTGGAATTGAAAAAACAATTTCCCTGCGGCGTTGCAATGCAGGTGTGCGCACCTTTCAGGATTATATAAACACCCAGTTCCTGTGCCTTTTTCCTTTGTAACTCATTTCTTTTAAAATCATTTTCGGCAGTTCCGAACAGGCGCTCAAACTCCTTCGGGTGCGGAGTAAGGATACTGTTTTGGGGAAGTTTAGGAAGCAAATCCTGGCGTTCCGATAAAATATTCAAGGCATCCGCATCAAAAACCACCGGAACTTTGGCGGTGCGGATCAGGCCGCTTAAAACTTTGTGAGTCAGGATTTTTGTATCGATCCCGCAGCCCGTTCCAATGGCTTTGAAACCTTTGATATCCGGCAATTTGCTGATGATAAATTCGTCGTAGTCGATACTAAGCATAGCTTCGGGAACGCAACTTTGCAAGACCTGGTAAGCACATTTGGGAATATGGGTTGTCACCAAGCCCGCTCCGCTTCTCAACGCTGCTCTGGTTGCCAGCACAGCCGCGCCCGCTTTTCCGTAGCTTCCGGTGAGGAGCAGGGCATGGCCATAGGTGCCCTTGTGATCGAACTTCCGCCGTTTCTTCAAAATAGAACGCGCCATTGCCCGATCAATCAGAAAATTTTGCGTTTTGCATTTTTCAATAAAAGCCCCATCCAGCCCGATGCTTTGAACATGCCATTCGCCGACGCGATGCTGGTTTTCAGGAAAAAGGAAAGCCAGCTTTGGCAATTCAAAACTCAAGGTGAAATCTGCGTGAATGGAGGCTCCCTTGCTGTGCCGATCTGCAAAAAGCCCGGAGGGAATATCTACGGAAACCCTGGTGGCCGGTAGCTGGTTCAAGTGTTCGATCAGCGATTTCCAGTATCCTTCCGGCGAGCGATTGAGACCCGAACCGAATATGGCATCGATGACGATTGTATCGGCTGAGATTTCCGGCATCGGACTATCCGCCGTCAATTCAACAACAGCGATCGCATTTCTTTCCGGCAGCCTTTCCAGGTTCGTCTTAAAATCTCCGGAAGTATTTTCGCTGATTTTACACCAGTAGATTTTGACTTTGTAAAAATTATAATACAGCAATCGCGCAATGGCCAACCCATCGCCGCCATTATTCCCGGGGCCGACAAAAACTGCGATTTCCGCAGCCTCCGCATCAAATCTTTCGGCAAACCAGCGGATAAAAACCTCACTGGCGCGCTCCATCAGGCCGATAGAACTAACCGGTTCGTTTTCGATAGTAAAAGCATCCAATTGCCTGATCTGATCTGCGTTGAGTATTTTCATTGTATTGGTTTGTGGATCGTGGTTTAGAGTTTAGAGTTCAAAGTTGCTAGTTGCTAGTTGCTTGTTGACTTGTCCTGAAATACGTTGCCTAAAAAAAGTAACTTAAAACATGGCACAAGACAAAAAACCCAAAACGCATAACTTAAAACTCCTAATTCCCATCTTCCATCATTCTACGTAAAATTCAAGATTGTGGTAATTCACAACAGGAATAATTTTTTATCTTGTGGAATTCTTTTCGGGCTGTAGTATTAAAATCTTAGCCTGTTATTGCGATCAGGAAGTTTCTCACCAATATTTGCTACACAAATTTTTTACACCTCGTACTTTATTTTATAAAAAATAAAAGGCTGTGCGAAAATAGTTTTTTTGTTTCGACAAATTCGAATAAAATATGTCCGTTTCGTTTTTCAAAGACCTGAAAGTTGTGGAGTTGGCGAGTATGCTA
>CAZKDA010000348.1:0-3154 GCA_964551455.1 uncultured Saprospiraceae bacterium | reverse complement strand
GCGTTTCCAATTTCCGCTGGCACCTCACTTACCGGCAGTTGGAAATTGCGGACACTACCCTATCGAACCTGGATCCCCAGGAAACTTTTTTGGGCCGGATCGAACATTCGCTCAGCTTGTGGAGCGGAGCAGTGCGCTCTTCCATCAACTACGAGATCGGTTCCGGACAAGAGCTGAAGCTGGAATACAAATACCTTCCGGTTCAAAGAGGCGAAGGCGTTTATACCTGGATCGCCGACCTCAACGGCGATGGCGTTCCGCAAGTCAACGAGATCGAAGAAGCCGCTTTTCAAAGCGACGCCGACATCATCCGCATTGCACTCGTCACCGACGAGTTCATCAAAACCAACAATGTGCTGTTCAATCAAAGTCTGCGCATCGATCCGCGATCGCTTTGGTATCAAAAAAGCGGTGTGAAAAAGTTTTTGAGCAACTTCTCCAACCAGTCCACCTTCCGTATCGTGAGAAAATCCAGAGATGCCGAAGAGGTCTCCCCCTGGAACCCATTCCTCCAGAACATTGCGGATACTTCGCTGGTTTCGCTGTCATCCTCGATACGGAGCACCTTGTTTTTCAATCGCGCCAATCCGGTTTACGATCTTCAGGCGAGCATTTTTGACAATCGCAACAAGGTGATCCTCACCAGTGGTTATGAGAGCAGGAAAAGTGCAGAACATTCGTTCCGAAGCAGGGTCAATATCGGGCGCAAGCTGAGCAGCATTTTTTCTGTTTCCAGAGGTACAAAGGAAAATGATTCGGAGTTTTTTAACAACCAGGATTACCGGATCGAGTATTACGCCCTGGAGCCGCAACTCACTTATCTGCCTTTCAAAAACTTCAGGGCGATCCTGGCTTATAAATATCAAAACAGTGAAAACGTTTTGCCTGATGGCGGTGAAACGGCTTTCAACCATGATTTCAGCCTGGAAGCCACTTTCAACAATACTTCAAAGAGCGCCCTGCGGCTGAATCTTTCTTTTGTAAAGATCAGTTACGACGGCGACAGTAATTCTTCACTGGAATTTGTGATGCTGGACGGCCTCCGCGATGGCAACAATTATCTCTGGAACCTGGTGTTCGACTATCGCCTCGCCAAAAACATCCAACTCAACCTCAGCTACGAAGGCCGCAAAGCCGGAGACTCAAACACAGTACACGTGGGACGGGCGCAGGTAAGGGCTACTTTTTAATTTTATGGGTTAGGGGTTATGGGTTAGGGGTTATGGGTTAAAAGTTATGGGGCGTTTCAACAACTCACAACCTATAGCTCATAACTCATAATTTACCGTTCACCTTCCTCCAAACACTCCACGCTCACACTCCGCGCTCTTGCTCCTGACCGGCCAGGTTTGAGGCGAAATGCAGCGCAATTGTAATATGTTGAATCGCGCGTATATCTGAAACCCACGGGATTTTTTTGAACCCAAAAACCTACCCATCCGCCGCTATTTGTCAACCCCGCGTCATTTGAATTTTATATTGCGAAAAAAACCACAAAAAATGTGATGGGCAAAACATCAACTTGTAACACAAAAACCACATGGGGGGGGGTAGCGGCTCAATTGTGTGACATTTCTATATGCCAAGGGTTTTGTTGAGGGTTTGGAAAATATGGTGTTTTTATGTAATTTCAGGCATTGTTAGATTTCTGACAGTTTTTTAACTTTCCATGTGCATATCTTTTGTTTTTTTTTTAATCGGCCTATCATCTGTTGTGCTGCTATGCCTGATTTAAAATACCGCAATCGGTAAAAGAAATATTACTCAACTTCATAAAACATTAATATGAAACAAATCCCTATCCTTTTCTTCCTTTCATTAAATTTTATAGCTGTCTGTCAGCCTTTCGGCGCCTTAGGCACAGAGTGGGAACATTGCATTATTCCTACATTGGAATTCCCTATCTCTTACGACAAAGTCGTGGTAAAATCTGTAGACTCATTTTCCATGAACGGGCTGGAATGCAATGAGTTGGAAATACTATATAAGCCTAATACGGTACGCACACATACCCACATTTCTATATGTCGGGATGAAGACAAGGTATTTTATGTGGAGGGTGATTCCTTGCACCTGGTTTACGATTTTTCATTGGAAGCGGGAGAGGAATATATGGTGCGATACCCGATTTTGTTCGATACCACTTACCAATATTATTTTCCAAATGAAAGCATTTATACATTTGTGACCGTTGACTCCGTAAAGATCGTAAATATCAATGGTGTGGAATTGCGAAAGCAATTTATCAGTACACAATCTTCGCTTATAAAATACGGAAAATATGCTTTGGAAAAAGTTGGCTATGAAGCCTGGATACTGCCGTTTTTTTCATTTGATGCTTTTGACACGAATATTTTTCGAGGGCTGTTATCTTTTGAAGACGATGTGTTGGAAATAATAGATAGCTCCTCTCAATGTCTCGTTTCATCCATTTCGAATATCGATCACAACCATCAAGTAGAGATATTTCCAAACCCCGCCTCAAGCAATGTGGTGATAATATTGAATGGTTTCCATGCGGAGTTTATCGAAATTATATCGATGAACGGAACAATGATAACAAGAACCAACACAAGTAGAAACGAACAAATCAATATTGATGTCAGCGATTGGCCAAAGGGAATATACTTGGCTAAATTTATTGGGAAAGAGCAGGCGTTTACGAGAAAACTTGTGGTTCATTAATTCGCCAGTTAGTGATAACGACAAACCAAACGACAGTCCGATTGTTCGATAATATTTTTTTCTTAACCTTAAAAAAAAACTATTTAGTGTCTGGCCGAAAACTCTAAACTTCTTCAAGTTACTTGGCTTATCCCAGATTCTTGGGCTTGAATGTTTCTCAAAATCGGCGAATAGTTTTTCTATTAGAATTTCTACAATTTGTAATTGGTTCTTGGTCTTGATTTTTCAAGTTTGAAAATTAATATACAAAAAACATTCGAATGTCAAAACATTCGTAAGTGTATGATTGTCAGCGAATTTTGGGTTTCCGTTCAGACACTAAGTAGATGTAAGGAGTGTTGAACCTTATTAAGATTCAGCAGGAGATAAAATTAATGAATAGTGACCATTAAATGTTAGATAAATAATAGAATGAAATGAGTGTGCTACAAAAAAGTGGAAAACACATATTAAGCTGCTATGTTTAAAG
>CAZKDA010000347.1:0-3196 GCA_964551455.1 uncultured Saprospiraceae bacterium | reverse complement strand
CAGCGCGATCAGCGGGACACCTTTTTTATTTCCCGCAGATTGGAAAGCTTAAATGGCCGTACATCCTTTGGGAAAAACAATATGTGAAAACCGATTTTTTATAATAACAAATAATCAATTTGCAATTAATACTATTTATAAAAATTTGACATTTAATAACCATATTTTATAACAACGGTTTAACCTGTTGATTGACTTGAAACTAAATCATTTTTTAAAAAAATAACTAACTTTCGAATTTCAACCAAACGAATAAAATCATGGTAAGCAAAGCCAGATTATTAGATGCCTACGGCGAACTGATCTATTCCGTCGCTATCGCAGATGGGATGATACAGCCCGAAGAAGTTGAAAAGTTAAAATCCATGCTCAAAGATCATCCCTGGGCAAAGGATATCCAATGGTCATTCGATTACGAACAAAAACACCACAATGCCATTCGCGATACTTATCTCAAAGCGCTCGGCACCTTCAAGGAACACGGGCCTTTTGAAGATTATTATTACCTCGTTGAAATATTGGAAAAAATAGCTGGAGCCAGCGGTGGTATTCAGAAAAATGAAAAAACCGTGATCAATAGTTTTCAAACATCCCTACGCGAGCACTTTCTCAACTTTTTGGATGAAAATGGCTTGTTGAAAAAATCCCGCTGAGATTAAGCAGTGTAAAAAAAGCTAAGGCGATTGATCCGAAAATCAACCGCCTTTTGCATTGAATCCTACTTTAAAACGAATTTTTGGGATGCCCTCTTTTCTCCGCTCAAGATTTCGACGATATACATCCCGGAGGTCAATCCGTCCAGGTTTATCGCAATCGTTAGTTGGGGATTTGCCGTTTCGTAAAACGACCTGAAATAGTGCCTCCTTCCAAGCAGATCATAGATCGAAATCGTAAAATCTTCCGGATTGTTTTGCTCAAAAGAAACATTCAGCAGATCGTCAGCCGGGTTTGGAAAAATGCTGAAAATGAAATTGTCCGCCAGATCTTCGGCGCTGACAAAACACTCAACTTCAGGATTGAACACAATTGTTTCTGTAAAGAAATTGGTACAACCGCTTTCCGGGTCAGTGACTTCCAAGGTGTATTCCCCATCTTCCTGTGCACAATAAAAATCCTGGGTTTCGCCGACAAGAGGTTCAGCGTTTTGATACCACTGGAAAGTGAAACCGCCAGGGTAATCTATATTTCCCAAAAGACTGAGCAGGTTATTTTGGTTGGAATATTCGGGGGTTACCGGAAGTTCGAAAACCTCAATCAAAATTTCTTCTGAAGCTGCAAAACAACCGAATTCGTTGGTATGGACGACGGAGTAATCACCGCTTTCCAGCACTTCGAGATATGCTTCGTTCTCTCCCGGAAGCTCCACCCCGTCTTTCAGCCATTGATTGCCTTCGGCGTAAGATGAGTTTAACACAACAAAACCTCCTTCACAAAAATCGGTGGCGGATTCCGCAATGATTTCGGGAGCTTCTGGATTTTCATAAACCCAAACCGTATCAGTAGAATGAACCGTTTCCACAGGATGGATGATCTCAAGCAACCCAATAAAATCTCCTCCGCTGATGATACCATTTGACAATTTGTTGAAAGTAACCAACCCGCAAATGTCGTCAGCGCCATTTATCCCGCTGTCGGTATCGATCACTTTGAGTTCATAATTTCCATCCGCTAAGGTGATATTGGGAAAATAATCCACCGGAGTATCGGTATTCCAAACAGTTGCTGAGCTGTAGATCAGCACCCCCGAAGGGTTTCTGATCTCGATATGCAAGTCAGGTTTAAACGACCAGTCGGGCGCCGTAGGAATATCATCGCAGGTGACATAAGCCACTACAACTTTAGTCAGCACATAACCAACGGTGTCAATGGTTGCGTTGTAGTCAACGACATACATTCCGGGCTGTGAATAAGTCTGATCCTGCGGATTTTCATCGAGGCTGGTCACGCCGTTTCCAAAATCCCAAAAGTAAGAAAAGCCCGGGTTTCCATTGCTGGGGATATTATTTTCAAAAGAAACAGTCACTTCACCGCAACCCGAAGGGTTAATCATGGAAAAACCTTCCGTAACGCTGGTTGCCGGTTCGATCAGCAGTTCCATATAAAAGGTGGCGGTTTGGGTAATGATAATTACCGTAGCTTCCACCGTGACTTCGATAATATACAGGCCGGGTTGCAATGGCGTTCCACAAAATTTAAAACATCCGTCGGTATTGACTGATGGATCGTAGTCTGTCTGGTCTGCTTCCCATGAAAGCCCCGGAGGAAGATTGGAAAGGCTGATGATATTGATCTGGCTGATGTTCAGGCCGACCGGCACATCCGGGTCAACGGCGTTCACCGGCGTAGTCGTCTTTGGCATCCGGAAACTGGCGTCGTTGTCGTAATAAACCCCTGCCGTTCCCGAAGGTAAGCTGCTGATGAAAATGGTATCTTCTGCCATCCCTGCGGGCAGATCGATCACGCATCCCGGACAGTTTGCAAAGCTGCTTGTGGTGAACAACCCAAGACACAAGCTGAAAAGGATAATTGAAGTAAACGTTTTCTGATCCATAGAAAAAGGTTAAGTGATGAAATGCGCGCCCTTCAAGCTGCATTAATTAGTTTAACAACAACAGGTGTACTCTGAGATAAAAATGAGAAGTGTGTAAAAACGGGTGATACGTTGCGGTGGGATTGGAATTCTAAAGGTATTGAATACCAAACTTTTTTCAAAAGATATTGCTGAAAAAAGTTCTTCCGGGTTTTTCCATTTGGACAAAAGTAAAATCGGAAAAACCCGGAAGGGAAAAGTTGTGGATTATCTGCTGATCACCATTTTTTTGGCGATGACATTTGTTTTGTTACTCAGGGTGTAGGTGTAAATCCCGTTTGGCAATCTCGTGCCGTCAAACTCAACATGAGTAGTACCCTCGAAAATTTCAACCTTTCGGATATGAACCAGATTGCCCAGCATGTCGAAAACCCTGAATTCAAGGGATTCATCGACTTTGGAAGATATTTCAATAATAGTCGTGCTGCCAAATGGATTGGGGCTGTTAAACACACTGATGTTTTTGCTCAGGTAATCATTGGTCCCGACGATGAAACAATCAGGTGAACCTTCGGCTTCCAAAGTCAGGTCGTATGCACCATCCATTCCGGGAATGATAGTGTTTGGAAAATCTACATCAAGATTGCCGGCACTGTGGTAAACAAT
>CAZKDA010000346.1:0-3200 GCA_964551455.1 uncultured Saprospiraceae bacterium | reverse complement strand
ACGACTCTCATTACACAACGACCATAATACCACAAAACCATAACACCATAATACCTCCAAGAACCCCTAAATCCCCTAAAAGGGGACTTCTCAGTGTGCTGACAAAACCCTCTTTCAAAGCGATGTAAGAGTAAAATCATGAAATACTTGGTTCTCCGGAAGGAACAGTTCAACAATCAAACGATTCAACAATTAAACATCATTTTCCACCCCCTGCCCCCTCAAGGGGGACATCAAACCAATGAAAATTTTCTAACCCCTCCGGTGGTATACCACTACGAACCTCCTTTCGGAACGACCACAATACCACAAAACCAAATACCAGAATACCTCCAAGAACCCCTAAATCCCCTAAAAGGGGACTTCCCACTGTGCTGACAAAAACACTCACGCAATATTGGAAGGATCGAGTACGACTCTCATTACACAACGACCATAATACCACAAAACCATAACACCATAATACCATAACACCATAACAAAATCCTCTATGTCAAATATTGCCGGATGCCCTCTAAGAAATGCTGCATCTGAGCCTCCGTTCCAATGCTGACCCGGGCATATCCAGGCTGGTCCGGGTAGCTGAGAATCAGAATCCCATTTTTCTCCAGGAGTCGGGTAATGTCTGGTGCAAAACGGCGGGTTTCGAAATAAATGAAATTCGTTTCGGAAGGAACATAAGTGACCCCCCACTTGTCAAATGCATCATAGACCAACTGGCGGTTTCTTCGGTTCTCCGCCTTGCAATGTCTGATAAAATCCTGATCACCGGCGGCCGCCGTGGCAGCATACAGAGAGGTAAGCGGGATGTTGATTTCAAAACCGATGTGATAACGCTTCATCCTGCGGATGAGGTCGGGATGGGCATAGGCATAGCCCACCCGTAGACCAGCCATCCCGTAGATCTTGGAAAAAGTGCGGGCCACGATGAGATTACCAGCCTCGGCAACTTCACCGGCTACCGAATCCTTTAACCCGGCATTACAAAATTCGATGTAGGCTTCATCCACAAACACGACCGTATCCGGGGAGACCGAACGGCAGAAGCGGAGGAGTTCCTGAACGGGAGTCATTGACCCTACCGGGTTGTTGGGATTAGATATATAGACCAGTTGAGCGCCTGCTGCTGCTTCTAACAAAGCATCCAGATCATGACCAAAACGGTTATCCAGGGGCACCTTAATCCAACGGGCATCAAAGTTGTTGGCATGCTGCATCATCATCGGGAAGGTTGGATAACTGGAAACGATGGTACCTCCATGTGCTCCAAACGCCAGACCGGCCAGCTGAAGGATCTCGGTCGATCCGGCTCCGATCAGGATGCGATCGGTTGGTACGCCTTCCAGAGCGGAGATCCGATCCGCCAACATCTGACGGGTTTGCCAGGGATAACGGTTGGACGTTTTGACCGAAGTCTCAACAGCCCTGAGCACCGCTTCTGAAGGGCCCAGGGCATTTTCATTGGCATTCAGAATAATCGTGCCGGTGTCCGTTTCGGTTGCTTCATTAACGAAAGCTGGTTTCACCAGGGGCCCGATAAACATACCGGCTGCGGTAGCGACCGATGTCGATCTAAGCCAATCCCTGCGGTTGATCTTCATAAGATATCTGGTTTTTGTCGCTTAAAAATACAAATAGGAGTGCTGACATTGTCATAAATCCTGCGTCAGATGGCAAACAACCTGCTAGGGCTATCCAAAAAATTATCGGATGATCTGAAAAGATTAACACCGCCTTAAGATCTATCCGGACCAGAATATCCGTCTGAACTACCAAAGCCATACACGATGAAAGCGATAATCTTTACCTTGGGAGCATTGGCCATCATGAGCACCGGGTGCCGGTCGGTAGAAAAAATGATTGATCAGGGTGACTTTGAAACAGCCTTGCTAAAATCAGCCCGAAAAATCAGCGGACAGGATCAGATCAAGAGGAGATATGTCCTCGCGATCGAGGAAGCGTTTCGAAAGAGTACTGCCAGTGACATGGCGGTCATCGAAAAGCTGTACGACTCCGACCGTGCTGAAGACTGGCATAAGGTGATCAGACAAATCACCAGGATTGAAACGCGGCAAAACCTGATCACACCTTTCCTCCCTATGCGAAGCAGCGATGGGTATCAGGCTGTCTTTTCCTTTGTGCGTAGCAGTGATCTGCTGAAAAATGCCAAAGCCAGATTTCTGGAACTGACCTACCGGGATGCCAGTCGCATGCTTGAAAAAGCCCGGTTGGGCGATAAGGCGGAAGCCCGAAATGCTTACCATACTTTTGCCCGGTTGTGGGAATACAGCCAAGAGTATCTCGATGCCCGGAACCTGCAGGAAGAAGCGGCATCCCTGGGCGTGAGTCACGTTGCCGTGCGGTTTGAAAATGTAACCGGAAGACCCATCCCGGAATCCCTCCTGGATGAAGTGCTAAACCTCAATTTGCGGGACGAAAAATGGGTTCATTATCACGACCGGGATGAGATCGCTGTACCGGACCGGGAGATCACCGTCGTGATCAACGCGCTGAATATCAGTCCTGAACGGATAGAAGAGCATAACTATGTGGACAGTAAAGAAATTCAGGATGGCTTTGAATACGTCCTGGATCAACATGGAAATGTGGCCAAAGACAGTCTGGGTAACGATATCAAACAACCCCGTTTTCAGAAAATAGCGGCCAGAGTGATCGAAGGCCGTCAGGTAAAAACCGCACAGGCAGCAGGCTATATCCACAATCAAAATCTGGTAAACGGCCATCTGGAAAAGGTACCTTTTCAGTCAGAGATCGTCTTCGAACATTTCTATGCCACTTTCCGGGGTGACCGCAGGGCATTGTCTCCCGAATCAAAGCGATTTCTGGGAATCACTCCGGCTCCGTTTCCCGACGATCAACAGATGGTTTTTGATCTGATCCATACTTTGTCACCCATAATCCGGGATAAAGTGAAAAACCTGAAACTTCTGGTATAACTCTCTATAGTCTTCTGAATCGAACGCTGTCAGGAATGTCATCAACCCTGACAGCTTTTTCTTTCTTCTACCAAAGAGGAACTATAGCTTGCATTTGGCCGATCTCCGGGATCATCTTTTTTCAGGTATTTTATAATTAGTTGATTATCTGCCATTTATTTCATGTTTCCTTGCTTTCGTTATTGCATAATTGTTAAGAAAATGTTAAGATTTTGCTTTTGAAGGACATTGGCGGCCGCCAAT
>CAZKDA010000345.1:0-3236 GCA_964551455.1 uncultured Saprospiraceae bacterium | reverse complement strand
TAGATACATAGCGGCTCCTGATTTATTCCGTCCATTGGGAATAAAATGACGCAGGGCTACTCTTTTAGCTGCTGTAGTAACCAGGCTCGTTCGGCCAATGCTTCCGTATTGTTTATTTCGGTTATTAAAGCCCCTCTCGTTTTTGGGTTTGACAGATCGCTTCTCAGCATTTTTTTAACAATCCTGATCAGATTGAGATAATTATCTTTGTGGTATCCGATATCCTTTTGCCTGGAAATGTATGTTTTGAAACTATCCAGCAGGGAATGGAGTGGTTCAAATTCACCTAGCTCGTAATAGATTCGAAGGAGCATCCTACGTGCATCCAAATTGTTTAAAGCATCATCGAAATCCACCTTTTGAAGCAGAACCATCGCTTTGTCATATTCAGGTTTCTGGAAATAAAAAAAAGCAAGGTTATATAGATAAGTATTCTCGCGGGTATCCGGATACAGCTTTTTTTTGTACTGGTTGAGGAAGTTTTCCACCCAATCGTATTCACCTAATGCAAGTCCAAGACGTGAAATGTTTTTATAGTTAAAATTTGCTAAATAACCGTCTTCCAAAAACACATCATTTTCCAAACCGGACTTATACAAATCAAATCCTTCACGGATGTATTTGTTGTCACCTTTATTTAGTCGTTTGATACAATAGTTTGTTGCCAGAATATATAAATCCTGACATTCAACAGGGGGGAAAAGATGCCAGTGTTTGTATAATAGTTTCTTGAATTCCTGAAAATGAGCTTCATTATCAAGATTACTTAAAGCCTTGTAGCTATAATAATAAATCAGAATAGCAGGCGCAAATGAATAATCATTTTCCTCAACATGTTTTAATACTTCATTCAAAAATTTCAAATCGTAATTACGGGTTGAAATCGTTTGGTGGGTAAGGATTGTACAGCTTTGCCGCAAAATATCTGCAATGTAAAAATAGGTTAACTCGTCTGAAAGCTGTTGAAGAGGCATATCCCCACTACGCCGATGTTGAGAAATATATTCGTAACTTTCAAATTGGATTTTGTAATTGTTGTAATGGTACAAGGTGTTTCGATAAGGCTGCTTTTCCTGTAATTCCATGGTTTTATGTATCTCCGATTCAAACAACTTGCTTAACCTGCGCTGTCGAAGCGAGCGGCACAACAAAACCTGTGATTGCACCAAATCTTCTTCGACCTCCCTGTAAATCAAAAACTGCCTCAAAGCCTGTAGCAAAAAGGACATGGTATAGCGCATTTTTTTATCATCGTATTTCTCATTTGGGAACACGTATTTCCATGCCTTTTCTTTGGTCAGGGCGCTTTCCGAAATTGTTATGTTTTCAACCATAAATTCATACAATCGACTAACTTCGTCCCTTCGATTGATGTAGGGAGAACGCACAAAAAGTTCAAAATCTCGTCTTTCTTTCGGTGAAAGACTTAAAAAAACAAAAAAAAGAGAACTGTTATTCATTATAATAAATTATATGTTTTTGACAACAAAGGGTTAATTTTGGCCAAAAATACTGATTTAATAGCGAATGTTTAATAGCAAAATTTTGACAAAAGCCTTTTTTTGTAATTGTCATTCTGAAAAAGACTATGGATATTTGATATTGATATTGAAAACCTCCTGTAATGATGTTTAAAAAAATATTAACGGCCTTATGTCTTTTTGTTTCCCTGAACTGCCTTCACGCGCAGGGCTGGGAAAAAGCCTTTGGAGGCCCCAATGTGGACATCGGGAATAGCGTGATCGTCACGGCGGATGGAGGGATGATCCTGTGCGGCAACACGACCAGCTTTGCGCCAAATTTTTGGGAAGATGTTTATGTGGTGCGGACAGACGTTGACGGCGACACATTGTGGACAAAAACTTATGGCGCTGAAGAACTCAGGGAATATGCCCATGATATCATAGAAACTTCGGATGGCGCGTTTTTGATCGTCGGGTTTATCCGCGACCCTACCGGAAACACTGCCGAAGAGGCTTTCTTGTTGAAAATAGATGACAACGGCAACACGATCTGGCAGAAATCCTTTGGAGGTGCAGCCTTAGACCTATGCTATTCGGTGATCGAAACCGCTGATGGCGGGTTTGCGGCTATTGGTGAAACGGAAAGCTTTGGAAGCGGTGGTAAAGATATCTTCTTGGCAAAAACAAACGAAAGCGGCGATACCCTTTGGACAAAAACTTATGGCGGAGTCAATAACGACTATGCTTTTTCAATAGTTGAAACTACGGATAATGGTTTTGCAATTGCCGCGATCATCACTTCCGGTAGCAATAGTGACGTCAGGGAATCCTGCCTCATCAAAACAGATGCTAATGGCAATTTGGAATGGACCAATTGTTATGGACAAACCCAGGAAGTTGCCGGCGCCTCTGTGATGCTTGCCGATGAAACCGGTTTCATATTGGCCGCCTATATCGATTATTCGGTTTATCTCATTAAGATCGATGAAGCCGGCAGCCAGGATTGGGCAAGAGAGATCACTGATCTGAAAATACAATTTGGCCGTTCTTTAACTTACACCACAGACGGCGGGATCGCCATCTCCGGGTATGTTCAAATCGGAGAGGAAACCCAGATCCACAACGCCAAACTCGTCAAAACAACACCTGACGGTGATGTGATCTGGACTAAAGAATATGGTGGCCTCAGCGACGATCGCGCTTTTTCGGTTTACAAAACAGATGACGGCGGTGTGGCTATGGTAGGCTTTGCCCGAAGTATCGGAAATGGTGCACAGGATATGCACCTCATTCGCACGGATAGTTTAGGGAATGTTTACACGAACTTTTTAAAAGGAACTGTTTATTACGATCTTGATGAGAACTGTGCCTTGTCAGGAAGCGATTATGGTCTTAATGACTGGCTGATCGAAGTCAGCGGCGAAAAAACATTTTATGGTTTTGCCGACGAAGCGGGAAATTATCTGATCCCGGTTGAAGCAGGTGATTATTCCCTGAATTTGATACTCCACAACCAGTATTGGGAAAGCTGCGACAGCAATATCCCGGTTTCATTCAGCGGCACTTACGACACCCTGACTACTGATCTGGCCGCAAAATCAATCATCGATTGCCCGCTGCTCCGGGTGGATATCTCCACGCCGTTTTTGAGGCGATGTTTTGACAACGATTACACCGTAGTCTATTGCAATACCGGGACTCAGTTAGCCGAAGATGCAACGATCGACGTAACATTAGATGAATACCTGATCGTCAACAACACATCCATTCCAT
>CAZKDA010000344.1:0-3293 GCA_964551455.1 uncultured Saprospiraceae bacterium | reverse complement strand
AGGACTACGCCTTTTGAAAAAAACATACCCGTGACCCTGGCACTGATCGGCATCTGGTACAACAATTTCTTCGGCGCCGAAACGGAGGCGATCCTTCCCTACGATCAATATTTGCATCGCTTTGCTGCTTATTTTCAGCAGGCAAATATGGAAAGCAACGGAAAAAGCATCGACCGGAACGGCGAAAAGGTCAACTATCAAACCGGCCCCGTGATCTGGGGTGAACCCGGCACTAACGGACAGCATGCTTTTTATCAACTGATCCACCAGGGCACCAAGCTGATCCCCTGCGATTTTATCGCTCCGGCGATCAGCCACAATCCGGTTGGCGATCACCACCGCCTGCTTTTGTCCAATTTTTTTGCACAAACGAAAGCGCTGATGCTCGGCAAAACAAAGGAAGAAGTGGAAAAGGAATTGAGGGATTCCGGCTTATCGGAAAAGGAAATTTCGTTCCTTGCCCCGTACAAAGTTTTTGAGGGCAACCGACCAACCAACTCGTTTCTTATAAAAAAACTGACCCCTTACAACCTCGGATCGCTCATTGCCATGTACGAGCATAAAATCTTTACGCAAGGTGTGATCTGGAATATTTTCAGCTTCGACCAATGGGGCGTACAGCTCGGAAAATTGCTGGCCGACCAGATTTTCCCGGAGTTACACCACGATGATGAAATAAATTCCCACGATTGCTCAACCAATGGATTGATCAACACGTATAAGCGCATGAGGAGAGAAATATGAGTCAGTGGTTAGGGGTTTCCCGACTATGTCGTCCCGCTTTTTCTCGAAAAAGCGGGACGACATAGTCGGGAAACCCGATACCTGACACCCGATACCTGACACCCGATACCTGACACCATAAACCACAAACAAGAAACTAGAAACCATAAACTAGCAACCATGATGGATCAACTCGTAAAGGAATTTCCGCAACAATTGGACAGCGCCATTGAAATTGGAAAGGATGCAAAGATCAGGGTACCCGAAAACCCCATTCAGAATGTATATGTCGCCGGTATGGGGGGAAGCGGCATAGGCGCCAATTTCGTGGCGGAACTGATCCAGCCTGAGTGTCCGGTGCCATTTCTCATCGGTAAAGGGTATGGCGTTCCGGGATTCGTCGGGAAACATACTTTGGCTATCGTTTCCTCGTATTCCGGCAATACGGAAGAGACGCTCCAGGCTTTTGAGCAGCTCGTCAAATCGGGCGCCATGATCGTCGTCGTATCTTCCGGAGGCAAGCTGATCGAGCTGGCCAGGTTTTACGGATTGGATTTTATACAGGTTCCCGGCGGATCGCCTTCGCCGAGGGCATGCCTCGGATATTCGATGGTTCAGCAACTTTTTATCCTAAACAAACTCGAACTGATCTCCGACAAACTCATCCGCGAAATTCAAATGGCTTCCCAGCTCTTAAAAAAAGAGCAGGATGACATTCGCTTCCGCGCGGAGCGGATCGCCCCGATGCTGAAAGGGAAAATCCCCGTGATCTATACCACCGACCGCATGGAAGCCGTCGCGCTCCGCTTTCGGCAACAGATCAATGAAAATTCAAAATCGCTGTGCTGGCACCATGTCATTCCTGAGATGAACCACAACGAACTCGTGGGCTGGCGCGAAGATTACAACCAGCTCGCCGTCGTTTATTTCCGCAATAAAGACGATCATCCCCGCAACCAGGTCAGGCTGGACATCAACAAAGAGATCATCGGCAATTACACCTCGTCGATCATCGAGGTCTTCTCCAAAGGCGAATCCCTCACCGAACGCATGCTTTATTTCATCCACCTCGGCGACTGGATCTCCGTTTACCTCGCCTATACCAAAGGGATCGATGCCGTCGAGATCAAAGTGATCGACTACCTGAAAAGTGAGTTGGGGAAGGTTTGAGAGGGTGGGTTTGCGCTTTAACCTGCACCTTCAGTGGTGAATTGGCTTGTTTGTAGGTGACACTTCGCTTTTTTTGAACTGTGTTTAAAACAGATTTTTTTGTACGCTCCTTCGCAGGCCTGCCTGTAGCAGGCAGGCACAGCCTACGCCGAACGGGACTACGCCGAACTGGGGCTTAAATTTCTCTTTGGCGAATTTGATTGTCATCAATAACTGTAAATTTTCCTTCAACTTCTAAGCGCTCTACTTCTATCAATTCGGTTAATAATTGAGCTGGGTATTCCGGAGTAAACTTATTAATTCTCAGGTAAATCACACCTTTTGGCTTATAACCATGTTTGAAAACGAGTTCTCCATAATCACTATCAAACGTAATTATTATTCGGTTTTCCCCGAATTGAAAGTTCAATTACTTCTTCATCACTAATTCCCATGCTGGTTTCCCCAATATGTTCAATATCCCATTTGTTATTTTGCAGAACTCTAAAACTGGAAGCTGGAAAGTTTTCATTGGCAAGAAATCTCATGCTCTGTTTCTTGTTTTCGTATAAAGCAAGCCATCCTTCATACAATCATAAGCATAGGCAAAAATTGCTTTGATTGAGTCTTTACTTAGTCTGGGATAGTTTTCGAGAATTTGTTCTTCAGTCCAACCATCGGCTAATCTTTCTAATATAAATTCCACAGAAATCCGGGTTCCTTTGATGACAGGTTTGCCCAAGAGTACTTTTTGATCGGAAACTATATAATCTTGCCATTTAACCATATAAGTTCAAAATTTAGTTGATCTCAATTTACATTAATTTACCAATTTAAACCACCTAAAGTTTAAAAGTTTCACTATTGGTTAATCCAGGGATTTTTTGTGTGATGATACCTAACGAGTAGCGCTTTAGCCTGAATCTTCGTGGTGAATTGGAGTGTTTGAATATGGCGACACTTCGCTTTTTTGAACTATGTTTAAAACAGATTTTTTTGTACGCTCCGTCGCAGGCATAGCCTACGCCGAACTGGGGATTCAAATTAAGCGAGACGTTTAAACTATTTGGAGCTTTTAAGCAAAACAGATTTTTGCTGACACTCCGACGCAGGCACAGCGCCTACGCCGAACGGGGGATTTAGGGTGTTCTATACGCTTCCTGCGTAACTTCAGTTATTGATTTTTTCTGTTTTCATTGCTCGTGCTACCTCTCTGAGGTGGTACGTCGAATTGATCACTCCGACCAGAGGCCTTGACAATCGCACACACGACCTTGTAAAGGCCGCGCGAGCGTGGATTTTATTGAACTATTAAAAGAGTGGATAATATCGTATTATCAAAATGAGCATTAATAATATAGATTCCTCAGCTATTCTCGGTATTAGTAAAAAACAAATATGACCTATTCAAGGAGTGGGAA
>CAZKDA010000343.1:0-3331 GCA_964551455.1 uncultured Saprospiraceae bacterium | reverse complement strand
TAAACGCCGGAAAAATGATGGCGAAAACAGCAAAAAAGCTCAGCGGCAAAGACGGGCTGGGTTGCTTCTGTTCCTCACTTTTTATCGAATTGTTTTGTTGGAAAGTCAATGCCGAATCAATCGGAAAGTTTGCCTGATTGGAATCAGTTAGCAATTCGTTGTTGCCGATATGATGTGAGGGGTTCAACTTGTAAGTTTTGCTGTATTCGGTCTGGCCAATGAAAAAAGCAGCCAAAGCAATAAAAAGCGTAAAAACGACCACATAAAGCATTTTCACACCCAGGTCAGCTCCTTTTATCAACACAACAGCCGTGAGCACAAAAAGCGCAGGAACACTCACTGTTTGTTTATGATCCAGCAGCCAGACTACCCATTGTGGCAAATGCTCATTAGATTTTCTAATAAAATCCATCAAGGGAGAAAATGCCTCTGCAAATGCAATGATGTAAAAAGCAACGCTGATGGCTTGCGAAAAATACAGAGCAATGCCGATCGAGGCTCCGATCACCAATCCAAATGACCGCGAAATGATGTAATATTCGCCGCCGCCTTCAACCTTCTGGTTGGTAGCGATCTCGGCGATGGCTAAGGCAGTAGGGATGGTCACGGCATGACCGATAAGTATGATGGCTATGGTTCCGATCAGGCCAACGTTGCCAACGGCAAAACCAAACCTCAGAAACATTACGGCGCCGAGTATCGTTGATATGGCCGTAAAAAAAACAGGAGCTGTTCCAAACTTACGTGTCAAATGTTGAGGCATGGTTTAAAAAATTCTGAAAACACAAATTTAATCGAATAGCTGAATTATCAGCCTATTTACCAATAAATATAGGATCGATTCGCCCGTCACAATCAAGACCGGGACTGGTACGCCATGATAGTTTTTAAGATCATTTGTAGGCAAATTGTATTTTTACAAATCTTACATGAAGGTTTCATAGTTTTGATAAATGAATAAAGAGCTGACGTGCAGTTCCTGACGAAAATTTCTAATTATCGGCAGCATTTTAAAATTGCTGCCGTAATTTAGTTATGTTTAAAACTTACGAACTTTTAAAAAATATGTATCGAACACACAACTGCGGAGAACTCCGCATCGAAAATGCAGGACAGGAAGTCACCCTCAGCGGCTGGTTGCATTCCAACCGCGATTTTGGCGGTCTGACTTTTATCGATCTGCGCGACCGCTATGGCATTACCCAACTGGTATTCAATATGGATTCCGGAACGGACGGGGATGCCAGCCTTTGCGAAGCAGCCCGAAAGCTGGGAAGAGAATTCGTTTTGAAAATCACGGGTATCGTGCGGGAAAGAAGCAATAAAAATCCCAACCGCCCTACCGGCGATATCGAGATCGAAGTGAAAAGCCTGGAGGTGCTCAATAGCTCGAAAGTACCGCCCTTTACCATCGAAGACGAAACCGATGGCGGCGATGACCTTCGCATGAAATACCGCTACCTCGACCTGCGCCGCAAGCCCGTTCAGCAGAATATCATCTTCAGAAGCAAGCTGGCTATCGAAACCCGAAAGTATCTCTCGGGCATCAATTTCGTGGAGGTCGAAACGCCGTTTTTGATCAAAAGTACGCCGGAAGGCGCCCGCGATTTTGTGGTGCCCAGCCGCATGAACCCCGGCCAGTTTTATGCCCTTCCGCAATCCCCTCAGACTTTCAAGCAAATCCTGATGGTCGCTGGATTGGACCGCTATTTCCAGATCGTGAAGTGTTTTCGTGATGAAGACCTTCGGGCTGACCGCCAGCCTGAATTCACACAGATTGACTGCGAAATGGCTTTTGTAACGCAGGAGGAAATTTTAAACACTTTTGAGGGATTGACCAAACATCTTTTCAAATCAACTTTAAATATTGAACTGGGGGATTTTCCGCGTATGAATTACGACGAAGCGCTCCAAAAGTATGGTTCTGACAAACCGGATTTGCGGTTCGGAATGGAATTCGTTGAACTGGACGATATTGCCAAAGGTCATGGGTTTTCTGTTTTCGACGATGCAGAACTAGTGGTTGGGATCTGTGTCGAAGGACAGGCTGAAGCCTTTTCCAACAAGGACATTAAAAACCTGACGGAATGGGTACAGCGCCCGCAGATCGGCGCAAAAGGCCTGGTTTACATTAAATGGAGCGAAGACGGTACCTTTAAATCTTCGGTGAGCAAGTTTTACACTGACGAAGTTTTACAAACCATAGCCAATAAATTCCAGGCAAAAAAAGGCGATATGATCCTCATCCTTTCCGGCGAAGTGGAAAAGACCCGGAAACAACTCGGAGAGCTTCGCCTTGAAATGGGTCGCCGATTGGGCCTGATGAAAGCAGGGGATTTCAAACCCCTTTGGGTGGTTGATTTTCCGTTGCTCGAATGGGACGAAGAGGCGGGCAGGTTCCATGCCATGCACCACCCTTTTACCTCACCTAAAAAGCAAGATGTCGCACGTATGCTGAGCGGCGACCACGAAACCATGAAAAGCCTGCGGGCCGATGCTTACGATCTCGTCATCAATGGCGCAGAGATCGGCGGCGGGTCGATTCGGATCCACGACCGCAATCTGCAATCCAAAAACTTTGATCTGCTTGGTTTTACAAAAGAAGAGGCCGAAGCACAATTCGGCTTTTTGCTGGGTGCTTTCGAATACGGCGCTCCGCCGCACGGCGGCATCGCCTTTGGGTTCGACAGGCTGTGCGCCGTCATGAACGGCCAGTCTTCTATCCGCGATTTCATCGCTTTCCCGAAAAACAACATGGGCCGCGATATGATGATCGATGCACCATCTTCCATCGACCATGCTCAGCTAGAGGAATTGGGGATCAGATTGCAGCAGGAGACGGTTTGAAAAAGGAGTTGATAAATTGAATGGTTTCTATGCCCGGCAAATGGCAAAGCTCAAAGCTATTCCATACAAAAGCGCCCTGGCCCGGGAACGGGTTGGCCTGCCCGAAAGCCACAGGCGGGCGGGTTTCGCCGCGCCGCTTTTTCTCTTTCTACTCCGGCCAGTGGCCTCGATGATACTGCACACCACCTCAGAGAGGTCGCGCGAGCGGGGCCAGTGGCCTCAATGATATTGCACACCACCTCAGAGAGGTCGCGCGAGCGGGCGAGCGGGTTTCACCGTGACGCTTTTGTTTTTCTATGATGCAATGCTCTGGCTTTCGCAAAACGGACTTTTGCGAACACTACGTCGCAGGCATAGCCTACGCCGAACTGGGGGGGGATCAATGCCAGTTTTGATAAACAAACCGTCGAGCGATTAAAGGACATCCAAAATATGGACGACAAAACCAAAAGCGTCCTCTTTAATGTGATCGATACCTATATCC
>CAZKDA010000342.1:0-3384 GCA_964551455.1 uncultured Saprospiraceae bacterium | reverse complement strand
TTGACTGTTGAGGGTATCCGCGGGATGTTTGAACATACTACAGTGGAGGTTGAAAAATAAAGCCACTAATTCACTAATAAAAACCGAATTCGTGCATTCGTGGCAAAAAAAGACCACAGCCTATTTTGAAAAATAACTACAAAATATCCGACCTTTCCCCGCATCTATTTTGGGATGTGGACAGGGAGAAGTTGACCTTTGAGAAAAGTAGTCAGTATCTTATTGAGCGGGTCGCTTATTTGGGAGATTTAAAAGACTGGCTATTGCTGAGGAAAGTCTATGGTATTGAAAAACTGAAGGAAGTGATCTTAAATATGAGATACCTGGACGATAAATCAATCCATTTTTATTCTGAGATATTTGAAATCCCAAAAGAAAAATTCAGATGTTACATACAAAAACAGTCGGGACAGATACCCTCACCCTTCTGAAAGAATTGATGGCGATGGGTATTTTAAAAGATTTTAACCTTGCGGGCGGAACCGCCCTGGCCTTGCAAATAGGCCATCGGACTTCGACTGACCTGGATTTTTTTGGCAAAACGGATACGGATTTGAGTTTGATCAAAACAGAAATATCTGCCGGATATGATTACAAAATCGTGCAGGACACAAAGAACATTTTGATAGGTTTCATCAATGGGATCAAGGTGGATTTTGTAAGGTATAAATATGAATTGCTTGCTCCCCTGGTTATTGAAGACAACATCCGGTTGCTTTCTGTCAAAGATATTGCTTGTATGAAATTAGCGGCGATCACGGGCAGGGGGAAGAAAAGAGATTTTTTTGACCTGTTTTTTATTCTAAAACAATTTTCTTTGAGCGAAATATTGGAAATGTATCAGACAAAGTATTATGACAGTAGCCTTCAATTGGTACTGAAAAGTATCACTTACTTTGAGGATGCCGAAGGAGATGAAGATCCGTTTATGTTTGAAAATTTGCCTTGGAAAAAAGTAAAAGATAGTATTGAAACTGCTTTTAAAAATTATTACAACAACCTATGATCCCCCTCTCCGTCCCCAATGTCGCAGGCAATGAATGGCAATACGTCAAAGAATGCCTCGATACCGGCTGGATTTCTTCCGCCGGAGCCTATGTCTCAAGGTTTGAAGAAGCCGTAGCAGCGTATGCAGGTGCAAAACATGGCGTCGCCTGCATGAACGGAACCGCCGGGCTACACATAGCCCAGGTACTTTGCGGTATCGGAAGGGGAGATTACGTCATCGTGCCCAACATCACCTTTATCGCCACGCTCAACGCCATCAAATACACAAGCGCCGATCCCATCCTCATCGACGTCGATGCCGACGACTGGCAGATGGATTTGGATTTGCTGGAACTGTTTTTAACCGAAAAAACGATGTTGAAAAACGGGCAAAGGATTTTAAATGAAAACGGTCGCCCCGTAAAAGCCATCATGCCGGTTCATGTGCTGGGGAATGTGTGTGACATGGGTCGCCTCATGCGCATTGCCGCGCAATACAGCCTCGAAGTCATCGAAGATTCCACAGAATCGTTAGGTTCTTTTTATAAAAAGAAGCACAGCGGCAGCTTTGGAAAATTCGGTGTTTTTAGCTTCAACGGCAACAAGATCATCTCCACCGGCGGCGGCGGCGTGATCGTCACCGATGATGAAACCTTGGCGAAAAAAGCCCGGCACCTCACCACCCAGGCCAAGATCTCACCCGATGAATACATCCACGACAGCATCGGCTACAACTATCGGCTGGTCAATGTGCTGGCAGCTATCGGAGTAGCGCAAATGGAGCAGTTGCCGCTTTTTTTAGAAATGAAAAAACAATTGGATGCATTCTATCGATCAGAACTGGAAGGCATAGAAGATATTCGTTTTCAAAAAGTTGATCCCAATGTCGATCCGAATTGCTGGCTCTTTACTTTCAGAACCAAAAAAATGCGCCCCCTGCTGAGATACCTCAACGAAAACGGCGTACAATCCCGCCCCTTCTGGATGCCTATGAATCAACTGGAAATGTTCAAAAACGATATTTATTACACAAAAAATGACATCTCCGATTCGGTTTACCAAACGGCCATCAGCATTCCCAGTTCCACAAACCTTACCACCGATCAATTGGAACAGGTAGTCGGAACGATAAAGAAATTTTACAGCCAAAGCAGAGTCGCGGCGTATAGGTTAAGTGGTTAGTGATTAGTGGTTAGTGATTAGTGGTTAGCGAATAGTGGTTAGTGGTTAGTGGTTAGTGGTTAAAAATGTTCTCTCATGGTATAGGTTGACACAAACAACCAGCAACCAGCAACCAGCAACTAGAAACTAGAAACTAGAAACTAGAAACTTTCCAACTTCCCAACTCAACAACTTTGCGCCTTTGCGCCTTTGCGTGAAACAACAAACAACAAACTAAATCATGCAACTAATCGACATTCCGAACTTCATAAACGAAAAGATCACCAAACGACAGGAGAGCTTTTTTGCCAAAGACATCGAAGCGAATAAAGATACGCTGGCCAGTGGCATCGCCGGGAAATCCGTGCTCGTGATCGGCGGAGCAGGCACTATCGGTGCATCATTTATCAAGGCAATTTTGGAATTTCAGCCGAGGCGATTGTTTGTCGTCGATACCAATGAAAACGGGCTTACCGAGCTGACCAGGGATTTGCGGAGTACACATGGGCAATATATTCCAAAGGAATTTATCACCTACCCGATGAATTTTGGAGAGCCTGTGTTTGAGAAAATGTTCAGGACTGAAGGGCCTTTTGAGATCGTTGCCAATTTTGCAGCCCACAAGCACGTGCGGAGTGAAAAGGACAAATACTCTGTTGAATCCATGCTCGACAACAATGTGTTTAAAGCAAAACGATTCCTGGATTTACTCACGACATTTCCACCCGAACATTTTTTCTGCGTTTCTACCGACAAAGCCGCCAACCCAGTTAATGTAATGGGAGCCAGCAAGAAGCTGATGGAAGAAACGATCATGGCGTATAGCACACAAATCCCGATTACTACTGCCCGTTTTGCCAATGTAGCTTTTTCCAACGGAAGCCTGCTGGATGGTTACGTGCAACGCCTGATGAAGCGGCAACCTCTCTCCTGCCCTTCCGACGTGAGGCGGTTTTTTGTTTCGCCTGAAGAGAGCGGACATATCTGCATGCTGGCCTGCATATTAGGCAACAGCGGCGATATTTTTTTCCCGAAACTGAGCGACGATGAATTGGTTAGTTTTAAAGACATTACCTTTGAGTTTTTCAAAACAATGGGGCAGGGGATCTACCTGTGCAATTCGGAAGAGGAAGCCCGGAAATTTGCTGCTTTGCGAAAAGATAATGATCCTTATCCGGTTTACTTTTTCGAAAGCGATACTTCGGGCGAAAAGCTGTTTGAAGAGTTTTATACCGA
>CAZKDA010000341.1:0-3401 GCA_964551455.1 uncultured Saprospiraceae bacterium | reverse complement strand
TAAGCAAAAATTCGTTGGTAATGATCCGGTAATCATTTGGCTTAACGGGCATCGTATCGTTGATGACGAGGTATGGAGCGGTAGGGCTGACATTGGCGCAAATCTGCATGCTCCATTCGATGAGCGTGCCACCGGCGCCGGCGGTATTATTTACTGCTACCCTGAGCGTCCAGGTACCTTGCGCGTTTTCACCGTCAAATTCGGACAACGGCTCCTGTGGCTGATAAACACCGCTGGGAGGACATTGGATAGTATTGGGCGCCTCGTCGTCAAAGCTTGCATTAAAAGTGGAAGTGGTGATACAAACGTTGCTGAACAACATCACTTCAGTTCCTTCGGGGCTGATAAGCGACACATCGAGGTGGTTTACCTTGTCGTGTGTTCCTCTGACTTTCGACACGTTCAAGTCGTCGATCACCCCTTCGACAGATACTGCGAGGGTAGATTCGATGGTAGGTGTCCCGATGTTGGAAATATTGATCGGGACATCCTGGCTTTGATAGCTGAGGCAGGCAAAAGTTTCGGTATGAAAAGCCTGGATCTGTTCGTAAACTTTTGAGCCGCACTCGTTTTCTGCAAAAATTCGCCAGAAATAAAGCGTACTCTTTTCCAACACAATTGACGGCGTATAAGTAGTGCCTGAAATACCTGTTTTCGAATCTACAATCGAATTTCCAAACACAGGGCTGGTGGCAATTTCAATGGAATAAGTATTGGCATTTGGGGTGCCGACCCAACTGAATGTGGGCGACTCGGAAACCCCTGAACTGCCATTCACAGGCGTCAACGGCTCAAATTCGGAGAAGTCGCTGTTTACCATATTTATAAAAACGGTACGGGAAGAAGTATCGGCATTTGGGGCAATAGCCATAATTTCTAATTCGAAAATCCCTTCATCAGTTATGTTATCGGTTTCGATTGTCAGGGTACTTCCTTCAGACGGAAGAGCAGGATTTGCACTAAAAACAGGGATAGCTCCGGTTGGCAATCCACTGACGGTAAAAGTTACCAGGCTGTCATACCCCAGCAATGGAAACATTTCCAGGTTGACAATTGCAGGGTCAGGGATACAAACCTGCTGATCATAAGGTGAAACATTGAGCGCATAACCAGGCTCGGATGCCGGTATAATTTCAAAATTTGAATTGGAAATATCGAAGAAGATATTATTCGCCGCTTCCACGCGTACCCTTGCGGAACTGGTTACCAGATCAGGAACAACCACAAAATAAGACCCGTTGTTGGGAACATTTTCGGCCAGGGTCACGGGATAATTGAATCCGCCATCTGTCGAAAGTTTAATATTGACCCTTTGACAATTGACCAAAGCGCCGTCTGTGTTGGCTACATCCCAGGTGACTTCCGTGTAAGCACCTGCTTTCCATTGAATGGAATTATTCGGATAGGTGACCCGGAAAGGCCCGGCCTGGCTTGTTGCTTCAAAAGAAACTTCATCCCAGGCCACACCGCCTATTTCAGGGTTATTGTCCCTCACCGAACACCGAAACTTAAGATTCCTGGTGTAGGTTGGTAAAACCTCTACGTTTTCAGAACTATTGAACACGAGGACCTGCATCCTCGGAAAAACCCTGGTTGGGGATGCAACCGGAGGATAAGAACGAAAGCTTGGGCTATTCCCGACCGGGGCGCCCAACTCGGCAATTGGCCCGGTATTGTATTGCTCCCAGCAATAAGTCAGGTTATCCCCGTCAAGGTCGCTGGCTTCGGCTGTCAATTCAAAAGGAGTGCTTATCGGTATATAAAACCCATTTTCAAGCGGAATGTCAACAACAGGTTTGTGATTCTCCGTTGGAATCAGATCAGGACAAACACTTGCACCGCTGATCAGGCTGAACTGATACATGGATTCCAGTGAATTTGCATGAAAATATGCGGTTGTCATTGGAATGTTTTGATTGCCGCAAGCGCCTGAATAGGATAAGATCGTACTCCCGCTTCCCGGTTCATAAGCAGTGGATCCGGTTCTATTTTGGTTGTTGCCCGGACAATTGTCAAAAGTGTGCGTTGCTGTGAATGAATGTCCTATTTCATGGCAAGCAACGTTCAGGATAATATTTTGAAGATTTGAAGAATATTGACAAGTCACGGCCTGGCCTTTGTTGCTATTGTTACAAACAGATCCCAGAGAAGCAATTCCTCCCACATCAGAACACCCAATTGTGAAGATGTGTCCAATGTCATAATTGCTATTTCCAATATAAATATCCAACGCAATCTGATTTTGTTGCAACAACCCGCCTCCATTGGTGGGGTTTACATAAGGATCGGTGACAGGGTTCGTAAAAACAACATTTTCATTATTGTCAACCAAAACAAACCGGATGGCTAATTCGGGTTCAAATACAGAGTTGAGTGTATTAACGGCAGTATTCATCGCGGAGAGTGCGCCGGAAACCGTCCCTCCGTGCAAGGCAGCCCACTCCCCTGTGCAGGCCAATGCCAGTTTGTATTCGCGAACAAATACAGGCTCAGAAGCTGCATCCCTCGACGCAGCTTGTGCATTTTGGATGATGTCGTCGCTAAATTCAAGTCCTTCAAGCGGTGAACCTTCCGTGTCCAATGAAGCAGTATCGTCAACTCCACAGAGCCAGTTGTAATCAAAGTCCGGATCATCCTGACTAAAATAGCTGATATAAAAATCCCTTTGATTACTGGCATAAGGGCTGATAAATACCTTGCCTTCCGGCGTATTGATAACGGCATCAAAACCTCTTTCGGAATAGCTGAACCGAACGGAAAGCGATGGGTTTTGAAGGCCTCTGCCCGAATAAGATTTGATCTGTGGAAATTTCGCAGCCAGAGCCGGAGATATGACCGGGGCTTCAAATATTCCAAATGATTCCAAAGCGCCGTCAGGCATCGGAAGTTCAATAACCAGTGGATTACTCCGCGCTGCATTCGTTCGTTGCATGGGAGCCTGGGTCAAATAATTTTTCAGATCGCTTAACGCCAAATGGCTGAGACGGTAATTTTGAGGAATAACATTGCGCTCCGCTCCCAGGGGCAAAACGACTGCATTTTCGTTTACATCAGACCAAAAAACATTGACCTGGGCTTGCGTAGAAATTGCAATGAAAAGGCATATAAAAAGTAAAATGGTTCGCATGAGTTTAACGATTTTAAAAATATGGATTGTTTGTCAGGCTGAACGTGTCATTGATATTTGCTTCGTAAAAGCTGGTTTTCATATACTGTTCTTTTTCGACAGTATGTTCGTTGATTTAACTTACCCAATAATACCCCCGACCGACCCGCCCGCATGCTACAGGCGGGCTGTCGTTAGGCGGGCAGGTCTGGCGTCACAAGTTCTGCGAAAATCTGCGTACTCTGCGGGCTTTTTTTATTTCCCGCGGATGTCGCAGATTTTCGCAGAGCCTGTA
>CAZKDA010000340.1:0-3405 GCA_964551455.1 uncultured Saprospiraceae bacterium | reverse complement strand
TTTGCCATTCGTAGCGGTAATTCAACCGGAAAACGGTTTGCGCTGTCGGCCTGAAACTGACAGCCGGGGTAATGGCAATCAACTCATCGCCGATACTTTCGTTGGTCTCCCGGAACTTTCCATCATTCCAATCCACATAATCCAGCCGGAATGCGAGGTTGAGCGTGGCATTTTTCCAATTGAAAATCTCTCTTTTCAAAACGGGCTGAACAATATCTGCGAAAAAACCAAATTGCCGGTCGCCGTATTGTTGCGTGTAGCCGGCAGGCAGATCAATATTCACAAAAGCTGCTTCGGCAGTGATGTAAGTTCCCAATTTTTTCAGCGTCGTATTGAAGTCAAGGGCAAAGACATCCAGCCTTCTTTTTTCATCAAACACAAGGCCTCCGGCTTCGAATGTGTTGTAAATGCCACCCATGTAGGAAAACCCTACCTCGGCGATCTTCCTTTGTTTCAGGGTTACTTTTCCCGAAAAGAGCGCCTGCCCGTTGCTGCTTTCTTCAAAGCGATCCTCATTATTTTTCGCGGCCGGCAAAAAGGTTTTGTTCATATCATTGTCGATGATGCTGTCGTCAAAGCCATTGGAGAGGTAGGCTTCGTAGCCGAAAACCCAATCGTTGTGGTAAGCTTTTCCAAACAGCCCGAATCCCGCATTCGACCAGGTAGCCGAAAGCATATTTGCCGCCATGTCAGGTCGTTCAACAAATTCCCAATTCGGGCCGTCGTGGTTTTGGTTGAATGCGCCGATGGGGTTGAGGATGATTCCGCCGCGAAGGTTCAGCAAAGGGTGAAATTGAATATCCAAGGCTGCGAATTCAATGTTGATCTCTTTGGTGCCACCCTCAAATTCAATCTCTGAGAGAAATTTTATCCGCTTTGCAATCGACGCCGACATGAACATCGTCAGCCGCCTTGCCTGGAATGACAACCCTTCAGATATCCCTTCTTCCGAACTATAAAGCGAATTGACTTCGAGATAACCGCCCAGCGCCACCGGAGTTTTGCTGATCGCCAGGAATGGCCGGTTGTAAGTTGCATCCAGGTTGATCTGAAAAGGCGTGGTGTCTTTTTCGATCCGCACAAAAAGCGAATCGTTTGTTTGTGCAAAAATCCCATTTGCCATCAAGAAAAATGTAATTGCAATGATTGATTTATGAAAGCAAAATGTAAATATTTTCATGATCTGTTGTGGTTTTGAAAGAAGCCAGGTTTTTGTCTGCCGGGCCTTCCAGCACTTGCCCGGCGTTTGAAAATTCGCTGCCATGACAAGGGCAACTGAAAATGCCGCCTCCGAAATTCAGCTCGCAGGCTCTGTGTGTGCAGGACATGAGCAGCGCCGAGTAGTTATCTTCACCGGTTTTTTGCAGACAAATCGGGTAATCCAGTTCGGCTGTTTTTACAAAAACATGCGACCGGTTGATTGTTTTATCTTTTTTTATCAAAACAAATTCAGCCTTTCTGACCGTCAGCGTATTTCCGTTTTTTACAGTCTCGGCAAAGTAAAGGGCGGTTCCGCATGATTGCAAAGTAGTGGCAATGAGCGGTGCTCCAACCATTGTGTAACAACAGGTTTGTATAAATTTTCTTCTTTCCATTAGTTATGTGAGATGACAGATTTTAGACATCAGATCGAAGCGGAGCGTAGATCCCGACAAAGTCGGGACTTTAGACTTCAGACAATAGACATTGGAAACCGTGAACCGTGAACCGGAAACCGTGAAACGTGAACCGTGAACCGTGAACCGTGAACCGGAAATCCCGATGAAATCGGGAAAACCGGAAACCGTGAACCGGAAACCAAATACTAAAGCGATTCCAAAAACCTGATCAATAATTTTTTATCATTTTCCGAAAGCTGGCTGTAATTTTCTTTTGAACCCGAAGCCTCACCTCCGTGCAGCAAAATCGCTTCTTCGATGCTCTTTGCCCTTCCGTCGTGCATCAGGAAATAGCTTCCGCCTTGTGAGTTTTTGGAAAGTCCCAAGCCCCAGAGCGCTGGCGTTCTCCATTCGCTGGTTTTAGCAGAACCTTCGGTGTATCCGTCGTCGAGGCCAGGCCCCATATCGTGGAGCAGCAGATCGGTGTATGGGTGAAACGCTTTATTGGACAAGGCCTCAACGGGTGAATCCCCGGTCTTTAAAACCGGTTTGTGGCAACCCGAACAATTGAGTTGTTCAAAAATCGCTTCGCCGACCAAAACTTCGGGGTCGGGGGCATTGCGACGCAGCGGAGCCTTCAAAGTCTGCAGGTAAAAAACGACGCCATGGATGGTTTGCGTAGCTACTTCGGGATCGAATTCCTGGCCGCTGTAAGTATCAAAAGGTTCGAACAATGAGGTGATGCCCATATCTTCGTTGTAAGCCTGAACAGTCTGTTGCAACAAATCATAAACCGCAGCTTTCTTTCCGAAACGGGTAATGTATTTTCCATTCTGGCTGATGGCTCCTGGCCGCAAAACGACGTAATCCGGCACAGTATTCCAGTTGGGTACGCCGCTGATGCCATCGCCGTTTTCATCATTGGGATCCGACATCGCTATAATATCGGCATCACTCACTGCTTCGAGAAATCCCAATCCGGTGACGGCGGGCGCCAGCAGAGTGGTAAAGGTAGCGCCATCGGGAAGCTGCTCCGGCTGAAAACCCGGAATGGCTTTATCCTGGAGTTGAGGGCCGCCGAGGTGTAAAAATTGGTTTCCGGTTTCATCGGTTTGCCCAAATCGCTTGAATGAAATAAACGGGTGTCCTTTTCCATCGCCGGCATGGCAACTGCCGCAACTATTGGCGTTGAATAAAGGCCCCAACCCTTTTGCTACCGTAAAAATATCGTCGTTGAAAGCTTCATCGCCAAGTAAAAACCGGCGTTGCTGCTCGGCATTCAGTCCTTCTACCGGACCATCCAGCAACTCATTTTCAGCAGGTAAAGTCGGCATACTGATTTCGCATGATGCCCCCGCCAGAACAATTGTGATGATGCATAAAAGTTTTTCTTTCATTTTATGAAAATATAATTTTAGACAAACCTAAAAATTAATTCCAAATTTACCTAATCATTTTATTTTATTTTAAAAAAAATAATCCGAAATACCTCCTACGATTAAAACCACAAAAGAAAAAAAATGCCACGAAGGCGCGAAGGCGCGAAGTTTTTTTCCTTTGAGCCTTTGTGTCTTTGTGGCAAAAAAATAAAAACCACGCATGGCGTGGCAGGCCAGAACGTCTGTCCCGACAAGAGTGAAGCGGGTAAGATTAAAAGTTGAATGCTTCTTTAGCCCCGATAATTGTGTCGGGGTGAATAGTTACAACTGAAACCAATCTGAGTAAACGTGGATCCGATGCATTGAAAATTCATGGGAACTTCTAAAAATTGCCTCATCTCCCGATTTGTCGGGATTTGCAATCTCAA
>CAZKDA010000339.1:0-3407 GCA_964551455.1 uncultured Saprospiraceae bacterium | reverse complement strand
ATACCGAAACCGCTACCCGAAAGATGATCCTGCTGGATTAAGAGTTTTGAATTGATAATTTATTTTTCAGACAGGCCTTCAAAAATTTTTGAAGGCCTGTCTTAGTTTTTAGCTTTGTCCGTATATTTTTCAACATGTTAAAAGCTTCATTGATAACGGAGGAATGCTTATTGCTTCACGTAATTTGTCGGTATTCAAAATTTAATACGTTCGACTTTAGCCTATAATTGGAAAATGAAAAATAGAATGATAAAGATAAATACCTGGCGTTGTCTGCTTCTGCTTATAAGTGCTGCTTTAATTTTCAGTAACTGTTCTCCGGATACCAGATCGTCTGAAAAACGAAATAATGCCTCAAGCAATTCGGAAGAAGAGGGAACAGCCAAAATGGTGGAAATATTGAAAAGCACACATGGACAAATCGACCCCATGAAAGTTGGCTACTTTCTGAATACTGTTAGGGCAGAAAATTATAAAATAATAATGGAGGAATCGCAGTCGATCGACAAGCGGTTACAAGCCAATGCACAATATGCCTATGAACTGATAAACTCCGGCAAATCGGCTGAAGCCATCATGGAATTGCAGCCCCTGATTGAAAAATTTAAAACCAACGGCGTAGATCCCAATAATATCTACGCTGCGCATCGTTTGTTGGCGCTAGCATACATGAGATTGGGCGAGCAGGACAATTGCATCGGAAAAAATAACAGCGAGTCATGTATCATTCCTATCCAGGGTGGTGGTATTTACACCTTAAAACAGGGTTCGGAAACCGCCATTAAGATTTATGAAGATATGCTCAAATACAAGCCGGACGACCTCGAATCCATCTGGATGATGAATATCGCACACATGACGCTGGGGCAATATCCCGACAAGGTTCCTCCACAATGGCTTGTACCGCCTGAAGTTTTCAACTCTGAATTTGATATGCTTCCATTTGAAAACATTGCAGGCAAACTGAACATCAGCAGGGTCGGGCTTTCCGGCGGCTCATGCGTCGATGATTTTAACAATGACGGCTTCCTCGACATCATCGCTTCTTCCTGGGGAATTTACGATCAAGTCAGGATATTTTTAAACAATGGCGACGGCACTTTTACCGATCATACTGAAAAAAGCGGAATTATGGGGATCACAGGTGGTTTGAATATGATCCATGCCGATTATGACAACGACGGCAACAAGGATATTTTGATACTGAGAGGCGCCTGGTTTGCCGATTCCGGTAAAATCCCCAATTCCCTATTGAAAAACAACGGCGACGGCACTTTTTCGGACGTAACGATTGCCAGTGGATTGTTCTCGCAATACCCGACTCAGGCTGCCGTATTCAGCGATTTCAACAACGATGGCTGGCTCGATCTTTTTATTGGGAATGAATCATCCCAAAATATCAATGCTCCATGTGAACTTTTTATCAATGAAAGGGGATTTTTCAGAAATATCATAGAAGACTCGGGACTTGGGTACGTCCGTGGCGTGGTCAAAGGCGTATGTAGTGGTGATGTGAACAACGACGGCTGGCAAGATATTTACCTTTCTGTTTTGGGCCAACCCAACATGCTTTTTCTCAACGAAGGAGATGGTTCCTTTCGGTTTAAAGATGTCTCTCAAACCGCTGGCGTAACTGATCCTTTGGAAAGCTTTCCTACATGGATTTGGGATTATAATAACGATGGTCATCTCGACATCTTTGCCGCTTCTTACAATATCACCAACCAAAAAGCGCCCGAAATCCTCATCTCCAGTTTTTATGGCAAATCGTATGATAATTTTGTACCTAAAATCTACCACAACAACGGCGATGGTACTTTTTCGGAAGTTTCAAAAAAAATGGGGCTTTCCGAACCGATGCTCGCTATGGGAAGTAATTTCGGCGACCTCGACAACGATGGATTCCCCGATTTCTACATCGGCACTGGTGCGCCGAGCTTTACCTCTATTGTTCCCAATAAAATGTACAGAAACAATCAGGGGAAATCCTTCCAGGATGTCACAACCTCCGGCAGATTCGGTCACATCCAAAAAGGCCATGCCGTAAGCTTCGGAGATTTTGACAATGACGGCGACCAGGATATTTTTCATGTTCTGGGAGGCGCTTTCGAAGGCGATGTTTATGGCGATGCTTTTTTCGAAAATCCGGTTGGTAATAAAAAAAACTGGGTCACCCTGATCCTCGAAGGTACTGAATCGAACAGATCAGCCATCGGCGCCAGGATCAAAATAGCCACACAGCAAAAAAACGGCAGGGAGCAGATTTTTTACCAGGTCGTCTCTACCGGAGGTAGCTTTGGAGCTAATAGTCTTCAGCAGGAAACCGGCCTGGACGAAGCCACTGCCATCAAATCGATCGAGGTCAAATGGCCGAATGCTGCACAAAGCGTCCAGGTTTTTGAAAACATCAAGATCAATAGTTTTGTGAAAATTGTAGAAGGTGCAAACGATGTTGAATACCTGGAAAGGAAGGCATTTAGTTTTGGTTTGCCACAATAAAAATAGCCGCTTTTAGATTCACGGCCTGCCGAAATCGGCATTTTTCGTTTTAAAACTTGTATATTAGTTTTATCGCTTACTCATTCTTTGAGTGCAAGTATAGTTATTTATACTTTTAAAACGGAAAACAGCTACCATGAAGACACGTTTACTTTTCTGTTTCTTTTTTTTCAGCTTTGTTTTTGTCTTTATACAAGCTCAACCATGCAATTGCACCTTGACGCAAGGTGATTTCTCAGCACCTTTGCCATTCATGAGCACCCCGTCATCAGCAGTGAATTTTTATTCTTATGGCAACCCGGATGGTTCTTCTGCCAATACGGAACTGGAACTTTCCGAAACCCTGCTGGTCATGTTGCATGAAGATACCAATACAGGAAATACAAGCCTGATTATCATACTCGATATTGCCGGCGATGCAACAGGCGGCGATGTGGACCTTACCGTGAATTGTTTGGCTGACTCTGCCTTTGTCTCGCTTTCTGACGACGGCGGCGAGCTTTTTGGATCACCCCCAACCATTATCGGAAATTTCTTTTGGTCGCCTTGCTGCACCGATGGAGGTATAATCAGTGGCGTTGGCTGCGGGAATACGATCACTATCAACCCAACCATAAACAGCGGGATCAACTTTTTTTCCCTGGTTTATGGAACTCCCAACAACCCGACTTACCTCAATATGCCGGATATCCAATGCCCCATCACCATCAATTGCGGAGGTGCGCTTTGTTGCAACGATGCTTTTGATTTCAGCGCCACTACTCAAAACCCCAATTGCGAAGATAGTAACGATGGTTCCATCGATCTGGAAACCAGTTGTGCCACAACCCCTTCATTTCAATGGTCGAACAACGCTACAACTGAAGACATCTCAGGACTTGAAGCAGGAAGTTATACCGTAACTATTA
>CAZKDA010000338.1:0-3416 GCA_964551455.1 uncultured Saprospiraceae bacterium | reverse complement strand
TTCTAAAAAACTTTTTATCGCTTTTTGTGAAGAAAATAAAAATGTGGCGGAGCAAATCACACAGGACCTCGGAAAGGCAGGTTTTAAATTTGACTTGTTAAGCAACAAATTTGTCGATGGTCAGGAGAGTTTAACAAAACTGATCCTGCAACAAACCACCAAAGGCTTGCTGCTCATCAGCGACAATTTCCTGAAATCGACTACTTGTGTCCGCGACATTCTCGGTTTGATCAACAATTCAAAAGCCCTGACCACGATCCAAATCGTCATCATCGATGGCAGGTACCCCCAAAAAACAGGCTCCGGTTTTGAAACTGTGGAAACCACTTTCGACAGGGTGAGCAGCGTGATAAAATACATGAATTTCTGGCAGGAAAAATATCTCGATATTAGAAAAAACAGGCGTTCCATTCCTCCCGCAGAGCTGCCGGAATTTGATCTACGGGTGGAATCGATCAAAAAAATATCTTCGGAAATCGGTGATTTTTTAAGAATCCTTCAGACAAAAAACTATTGGGATTTTCCAAATTTTGAAAACAACGCTTATGAATTGTTTTTCAAAAAATTCGGCGACGATGCCGGCCACAAGCTTTTGAAATCATTGATGCCCGCAAAACCCGCCACAGCGGCTCCTCCCGCCGATAAAGCAAAACCTGAAAATGTCAAATCCGCCGCCGACAAGGAGATCGTGTTGCCCGTATTCGAAGAAAAAGTGGCGGAAATTGACGTGAAGTCGGTTGAGAAAAAAAGCGCTCCGCAACCCGATCCCGTTTCATCTTCGGGCCATGAACCAGCCGGTTTGAATGTCAAAAAATCTGCTGCAAAAAATGTGGAGCAAAAAGCGCTTTCCGGCATTTCAACGCCTTTTGAAAAACAGGTGCAGGAGATCATAGACGAAATCGAAGAGGAAGAACAAGGGTACGAAGAAGAAAACACTGCCCTTGATCCTTCTTTTGAAAGTTTTGAAACTGATTTCGGAGATGAAGAGGAGGAGGATATCACAGCGGATTTCGATGCTGAGGAAGATATTTCCGAACCAACAGAAAAAACGGTTATTGCTGAAAATGCAAAAACCAAAGAGCCAAAGCGCGAAAAAGTAGAACAAACCGCTGATGAAATGATCGTGGAAGCTTCCACCCTGATCGACAATGGCAAGATCGGCGAAGCGATTACAAAATTGAATGAAACGCTGAAGTTATACCCGCAAAACAACGGCGCGCGATACATGTACGCTATGGTTTTGCTCAACTATGAAGAGGATCACGCCAAAGCGGAAAAGCAATTGAAAAAAGTAGTGGAATACGATCCCCAAAACTGGGAAGCCTTTGAGCATCTCGCCAAGATCGCGGAAATCAACAACGATTTTCACGCTGCAAAAAAATATTACGAACAGGTCGTCGCCATTAAACCCAACACTTTCGGGGTGTATTACAAACTGGGATTGATCACCTCTGGATTTTTCAGCGACAAAAAGAAACTGGCCTCCAAATATTTCAAAAAAGCAATCCGCCAGAATCCTGAAAACGACGACGCATGGTACCGTCTCGCACTCCTGCTCGACGACAATCCCAAAAAAGCTGCTAAGTTGTTTAAAAAGGTTTTGAAAATAAACCCGCAACATCAATTTGCCAACTACGACCTGGCTTTGTTGTACAATGAATTTGGCGAATCCAAAAAAGCAGCCCGTTATTATAAAAAGGCCTGGAAAATAAATCCCGAAATCAGAACTCCCTTGAATGACGTGGTTTTTAAATACGATAATTCAACAACAGAATCACAAACTCCGGAAACCCTGACGACTGCCTCCAACTTAATCAGCCAATCTGAAAAAACTGCCCTTTCGCCTGATGACCAAAAAAATCCGGATACAGCCAAAGTGGTTTTCATCACCGGCGCGACTTCAGGTATTGGAAAAGCCACTGCGAAGATCTTTGCAGCAAAAGGCTACCGCTTGATCCTCAACGGAAGGCGGGAAGAGCGGCTGGATATTTTACAAAAGGAATTTTCCGATCAGTATGAAACCGATTCGCTCCTGCTGCCCTTTGATGTGCGAAACATCGAAGAAGTAAAAAATGCCATCGAAAACCTCGATGAAAAATGGCGTGATGTGGATATTTTGATAAACAATGCCGGCCTTGCCAAAGGTTATGCGCCGATCCACGAAGGAAACCCGGAACACTGGGAAACCATGATCGACACCAACTTAAAAGGCTTGTTATACCTCACACGAGCTATTACTCCCCACATGGTGAAACGACGCTCCGGTCAGATCATCAATATTTGTTCCTCGGCAGGGCACGAAGTTTATCCGAACGGCAATGTTTACTGCGCCACAAAATTCGCCGTCGATGCACTCACCAAAGCCATGCGGCTCGATCTGTACAAACACAACATTCGCGTCGGGCAGGTCAGTCCGGGGCATGTCGAAGAAACGGAATTTGCGCTGGTGCGTTTTGAAGACGAGGAACGAGCAAAGATCTACGAAGATTTCCAGCCGCTGAAATCGGAGGATGTCGCCAAAGCGATTTATTTTATGGTCACTGCTCCCCCTCACGTCAACATACAGGAAGTTCGAATGACCGGGACGCAACAGGCCAGCAATGTTTTCATCGACAGGAGCGGGAGGTAAACCGCAAGATCATTATCCACAGAATCAGAGAATTTTCAGGATGGCACGCGGTGGATATTCTGGAAATTATGAGGCGGTGCTGGCGAGGGTAAGAATCACTTACTCAAAACTTTATCAAGCAACGATTTCAGATGTGCTATTTCAGTTTTCAAAGAATTGACTTGTTCTTCGTGCAGTTTTTTAATTTCCTCAGAAATAAAGAAATGGTTTGGACCGTGAACACCATTCACTGTTTGATTGTGCATCACATTAAATACCATGTGCTCATTGAAGGCAACAATATCTTCAGGACGAAGCTGTAAGACTTCTGCTATTTTTTCGAGCTTACTGTAAGAAATATCTGTTTCACCGGTTTCTATTTTGCTATACGAGGGTTGAGTCATGTCTAACTTATCTGCCATGAACTCCTGCGTATAGTTTTTCAACTCTCGCAATTTTTTGATTTTCTGACCGACTTGCATGGTGTGACAATTTTAATCTTGCCAAAGATAAAAAAACAAGGGAATAAATTATTCGTTCTGCGCATATCATATTCATTCAGAATAGTTTTTTTTAATGTCAGACGAGCTATTTTTGCCGCATAGCTTTATTATTCGAAACCATCATGCGGTTGAAAATTATGAAGTTTTTATTTGCAAGAGTGCAGAACACCAAAGGAATATTTTCAAAAAAAATCTGCGCCCTGCTTGTTTTTTAAAATTAAAGTTTTACATTCGCATTGAAAGCAGAATAAAAACGGCTCCGGCCAATTGTTAGGTAAACAAAAAAAGTGAAGTAATGCTGCTTT
>CAZKDA010000337.1:0-3433 GCA_964551455.1 uncultured Saprospiraceae bacterium | reverse complement strand
TGGTTACATTCAATGGCGTACCGCAAGAACTTTCCGCCTGTACTGATGCCAACCATGCTTGTACGACCTGTTGCCAGCCATCATCTTCGCAGTTGATGATCATCGGTACACTTGGGCAGGATGTAAACACAGGAGCTGTATTAGCGATAGTAAATGTACGGGTATCGCTCGCTGTACGTCCGCAATCGTCGGTTACGGTGTAAGTAAAAGTATAAGTCGCTCCGGGGCAGTTAGCCGAGCCGGTTGTAGTCGGACCGGTGACGACAACTGTGTAACCTACGTCACAGCCGGTAGTCACTTCAGCGTAATTTGGATTGATTTCCGCGAAATAGTCACAGGCAACAGTGATATCCGGCGGAGCCACGATAGTCGGAGCAGGATTGTTTCCGATAGTGAATACGCGATTAGCGGTCACTTCTCTTACACAATTGTCACGAACGCGATACGGGAAAGTATAAGTCGTTCCGGGGCAATTGTGAACACCTTCGACTACCGGAGGCATGATCTTGAGTACGTGATCTTCTCCGCAGGCAGTGGAAATGGTAGCTGCGCCTTCATCAACTACGATATCGTCATAACACTGGACGGTTTCGCCCGGAGTTACAGTAATCGTTGGAGGAGCGTTATCGATGGTAATAGTTTGGATACAGCAGCCAACGTTACCTAAGTCATCTCCGACTTTATAAACAACTTCATAAGTCGTGCCCGGACAATTGGCAGGCCCGGTAACATGAGGCTGTGTGACGTATCGGAAAGCTTCGGTACCAGTAACTCCACCGCCACCGCCACCGGCGGTTACAACACAAACTTCTCCATATACACTACCTCCGGTAGTGAGCGGCTGAAGACCCAAACATGTTCCTTGCGATTGAATGGAAATTGTGTTTGCTCCGCCTTGATTGATATCGCCACCGTTTAAATCTATTGTAATTGGTGAAGGAACAGGAACGCATGTACACTGGCTGAGCGGACTAACAGTACCTTGAAGAACTCCATTTAATAATACATTTAGTGCTCCAGCAGTACAAGTCACTCCGAAGTTTAGTTCAATGGTCGCACTTGCGATGTTACCCGAACTGGCATCATTCCAGTTAATTAGTAAATCCTCGCCGCTGCAAACATAAAATTGTCCACCACCACAGTCAAAAGACCAATTAAAATTTGTCGAAGTAAGATCAGAGCAGAAAGTTTCACCGCCGCCGCCACCAACACCGGTACAATTAAACTCTGCGAGGGCGTTGTTTGCATCAAGCACATAATCTTCAAAACAGGCTACAGTTACATCATCCGGACAAGTAACGGGTAAGCAATCTATCGGATTACAAAGTGCATCGCCTCCTCCACCTGCAGCACAAATCCGAAAAGAAAGGTCCCGCTGGATGCCAAATACATTTGAACTGGGGATCAAACCTCCAAAATCAGAGTAGTTAACCCAACATTGTGAGCCAGAAACTTGATTGATAGCTTCCCAAAAATTATTAGCTTGAACACCACCAGGTTGATCTCCAATTTCTAACCAATAGGTTCCGGGGGCTAAAGAAACCACATTATTTAAGGTCACATTTAACTCAAACCATTGAAAACCAAACGTACCTGCAATTGGGCCGATGGGCGATATTTGAGCAGCTGGTATATTTTGTTCTTCAAATATAGTACCTGGTTGCCCGCCGGCATCGTTGCGAAAACGTATAACTATGTCAGGAATAGCACCGGTAATAGTCGTATTGAAACTAATTGCTTGAACGTTTGTACTATTGGAAATGGGAAAATCATCCATTAATGACCTAATAGGAGCCCCAAAGTGGAGCCATGAATACCCATCTATCATATTTGGAGCATTACTAGGTTGTTCGTACGCAACCTCACATTCAAATGGATCTTGTGGTATACATGCAGGGCCAGGATTTTGAACGCAATCACAACAGGCAGGGTTGTTAGAGGCCGAATTTGCGCAGATTCCATCCCATTGTACATTACAGCAGAAGGGGTCTGCCGCACAAATAGAATTTTGACAGGTCGGATCACTCGGAAAACCCGGTCCGCCCTGAGGCTGGTCACAGAATGGTTGAGCTTGAAGGGTGTAACCGCCAAAAAGCCCGAAAAAGACCATTATAAGTATTTTGTGATTAAAGATCGAAAGTATAGAATTTTGTTTCATTTTCTATGTTTTTGTTAATTTAAGGAAATAAGCAACTACGGATTGAATAACAATTAATACTTGCTATTCGGATCATAATACCTCCTGATCGCTTTATTTTCATCCAACATTTTGGCGTATCGGACAGGGGCATTTTTAACCGCATCGAGCAATTGTGCATCATTGCAGTCATAAAATTCCGGGTAACGTTGTTTCAGTTCTTTAAAGACATCTTCCACTTTCTGTCCCGAAGTAATATACCCAGGAACCTGGTAATCCGCCGACAGTGGCTTTATCCTTTCTTCTGCCATAAAAGCTTTCACATCTTCATTGGTTGTGAAATTGGTCGTTTGGCTTGCTTGATGTGCCTGCTTGGCAGAAATACTTGGTGTTGTCTGAGCATTAACAACATTCTGTGCTAATAATCCAAAGAACACCAATACAAAAACCCATGTTATCCTAAAATTATAGGAAAGAAGCTTTTGTTCGTGTTTTAAATAAAAATTTTTTTTCATCTTAATGTGAATTTTTAGTAATAAAATTATAGAATATATTCCAAATCAGTTTAGAAGGTTTTTGAAAGCGGTTTATTAATTTATTTATTTTAAATTAGTTTAATCCCAAAGTAACAAACACTCTCTCCGTTATGCCTTTACTTTTGCATTTTCTCGTTTGCTTTGTCGTTGTCGGGAGCGAGATAGTTGTGTTCTCGCTGGATTAAAAAAAATGATAAAACCTACAACATCACGGTTTCGGAAATCAATACTAAAACACTTAAAGAATTGCATTTTAAGTAATAATCATTTCAAAATTATGAAAATTCTAAAATGAAAATATGTTACGAATCAGTTTTTAGAAGTTACAGGTTCAGTAGATGGGACAATTCCTCTCCAAAATGTTTTCGGAAAGTGAAATGTAGTTCCAATATAATAACAAATCTTATATTTACAAATGTTTTTTCTTTTTTTATGTGCAATTTATAATGCTTCCGTAAAAAAAATATGATGGTTTCTCGTATTTAAATTGTTTGTTTTTTGTACTCGAAAATTTGATCACTTTTGAAAATAATCAAAAAAAAAAGCCCCGCTCGATCGAGCAGGGCTTTTCTGTTTTATTTAAAAAATCTACTCAAAGATCAATCTAAAAGAATCATTCTTCGGGTAGCGGTTTCGCTGTCTGTACTCAATTTGTAGTACAACATGCCCGCTCCCTGGAGGTCGCTCCTGCTGATCTCTTCCATGTTCATTCCGGCGCTGTAATCGCCCCGGATCACTTTCAGCAGCTTGCCGCTGACGT
>CAZKDA010000336.1:0-3466 GCA_964551455.1 uncultured Saprospiraceae bacterium | reverse complement strand
ACACGTCGGGAATTAATTTTTATAATCCGAAATCTATGCGGTGTCGTGTATAACAAACCTTCGGGAATAAGCTATTGAAATTGCGGAATTTCAATATTGGATCAATTAAAGATGACAACTCAAGCCGGGAAGTGAATGCAATATTTGCTGTGGCGCTTTTGTTGTAAAGCTGCTTGTCCCCATACCCCTGTCACGAAAAACGAACGATAAGAATTTGCAATATGAAACATCCTGTTTTAAATTTTTTAATAACCATTTTATTCTGTTCATGTTTCCACATTGAGGGGTATGCACAGGGCGAGGCTTCATCCACCCTGGAAGAAACAGGGTTGTGGAACGGATTGTATATCAAAGCAAAATTGAGGAAAAATATCGGGTATTACGGCGAGCACCATTACAGGTTGAGAAACAGCAGAAACGATGTGAATAGTTTTGTTGGCAGAAACCGGCAGATTTACAACCGGGCAGGCATCAATATCTTTTTCAGCAAGTATTTTGAATTAGTGTTCGGTCCGACTCTTGTTCTGAATTTCACTCCGGAACCTGGCAATGACGATTATGAACACATCACGCTGGAACCAAGAATTTGGCATCAGTGGATGTTCATCATGCCGAAAATGGGAAGGGTCAAATTGTACCACCAATTCAGATTTGAACACAGGTGGAAGCGCGACAATGGAATACATGACGAATATAAATACACAGATCGTTACCGGTATAAATTTTTTGCCTACATCCCGCTGAACAAAAAAGACATTGAAAAAAAGACATTGTTTTTTTCACCTAGCGCCGAAATCTTTATGCATTCCGGAAAATCCATTGTTTTCAACCCCTTTGAGGATTTCAGAACCTACAATGGTTTGGGGTATGTACTGAACGAAAACATAACTTTATTTGCCGGACACATGTGGACTTTTGGCCAGAAAAGTGTAGGCTACGAATATAAAACCACCCATATTATCAGAGTGAACGTAATGGTAGGACTGGATTTGAGAAATATTGAAAACAAATTGCCGCCAATTAATATCGGTTATTGATCCGGGCTGCTCATCCCAGTAGTTTTGACGATTACTGTTCAAAAAAAAACCATTAAAAGTAAAATTTAGCACCTATGAAATTGAGCCATCCAAAAATTAAAAGTATATTGATCCTTTGTGCGTTGTTCCTGACCTTTAGCTCAAGCATCTATTTTTTATTTAAAAACATACAGCTCGAAAACCGGTTGTCGCAATCCAATAAGGCAAATGAAGAAATGGCTGAAAAATTGGCGGCCAACAAAACATTTTTCGGGAAGATCATTTCCTATATCAATAATTTTGACCATGAAAATGACGGTTCCGACTTAAACTACTCCAATCCCCAAATAGTTTCCTATGAATCGGTACTGACCGCTTTAAGTTCAATTTCAGACAAATTCCACGAGCAAAAGCAACGCCTGGATTCAATGGATAATTATCTTGTCCAAAATACCAACACTATCCTTTCACTGAAAAATCGACTGAACCGCAAAAAAGCCAAAGTCGTAAATTACAGGCACAAGTCGGACTCGCTGGAATTCGAGGTAATCTCGACCTATGCAGCCAGGAATAGCGCTTTGACTGAGTTGGAATATCTTAAAGTTGAACTCAACGATGTCAACAATGAACTGGAATACCTCAAATCCAATCTTGAAAATAAACCCGTTGATAATATTGACCTGTTTTCTCCTGACGGAATTAAAATAACCTATTACGGCGAGATGGAAAACCAAAGACCTTCGGGATATGGTATTGGCTTTTATAAAGACAAAGGATACTATATTGGAAATTGGTCGGATAATATGCGGCATGGTACAGGAAAACATTTTTATAAAAATGGAGATATTTATTTGGGTGAATTTGTAAATGACAAACGGGAAGGTTTTGGAAAATACCATTATGACACTGGCGACATTTTCGAGGGCGAATGGTCGAATGACCTGAGAAACGGCAAAGGAACCGTGATACTCCGAAACGGGACTAAAAAAAATGGCCGATGGCATGAAAATAAACTCGTAGAAGAGCTGTAACAATAATCCCTCCTTCGGGAAAATTCCCGGGCAGGTGTATAATTCTTTCCACTGCATACAACCTGGCAAGCCTTTGCATTGCTCTTTAAGTGAATATCGCAAATGCCAAATCCTAATGCCTTTTACCATCAGCATGACTGAAGCCGGATTAATTGATGCATGTATTGCCAACGATCGTTTGGCTCAAAAAAAATTGTATGATCGTTACAAAAAGGCGATGTACACGCTGGCTTATCGCATCACCGGAAATTTTGAACTGGCAGACGAGGCTTTGCAGGATGCTTTTCTGAATGTTTTCAGAAACCTTCCGAAGTTCAGGCGGGAATCTACTTTGGGAGCATGGATCAAAACGATCGTGGTGCGCACTTCTCTCAAGATCATCAAAAAGAAAATCGTTTTCGATCCTTTTGAGGATTATAAAAATGACAACAACTTCATCGATTGGAGCGATCACCTGGCTATGGATTATCTCGAAATGGCCATCAGGTCGTTGCCCGAAGGATACCGGTCGGTTTTTGTTCTGGTGGAAGTCGAAGGCTTTGCACATAAAGAAGTGGCGGAAATGCTCGAAATTTCGGAGGGTACTTCCAAATCCCAACTTTTTCATGCAAAGCGGAAGTTGCGCGATCTGCTGAAATCTTATGACCTGAGTTTTTGAGATAGATACCGGATTTTAGACACCAGACTTTTTTAGACCATATTTTAAATTTTAAAAAAAAAAATGTTGGGATGGTAGAAAAGAACAGAAATATTCTTCAAAAAGCGATTGCTTCCTTACCGGAATACGAACCGCAACCGCTGGTCTGGTTGAGCATAGAAGCGGAACTGGATGCTGCGGAAAAACGCAACGCTCTGAAAACTGCGATCCACCGGTTGCCTGTGTATCAACCGCCGGAATCTGTTTGGGAGAACATAGAAAATGACCTGGCAAGAGTGCCGGAGAAGGATTCAAAAAATGCGATGGTCTGGCTAAAACGAATTTCTGCTGCCGCTGCCGCCATTGCGATTTTGGTTTTGGGCAACCATTTTTTTAAGCAAAACGCAGAGCAGGAATACATCACCATTTCTTTTTCAACAGAAGTTGCACAAGAAGTTTTGTTTCAAAAAGATTGGGATGATGACGATGACGCTTTTCAAATGGTGCTGTCATTTTGTGAAACGGAAAATATCGTTTGCCAAATGCCGGAATTCCTGGTTTTGAAAACAGAGCTTGAAGACCTAAACCTTGCAAGAGAGGAACTGAAATCTGCGCTGGATCACTACGGCGCCGATGCGGAACTCATTGCCCAATTGATACTAATAGAACACGATCGCTCGGATGTTTTGAAAAAAATGATTGAAAAAATATAACCCGCGAGCCGGTTCATTATACACGACACCGCATAGACCTGCCCGTGTCGTCAGGCGGGTTTCGGATTA
>CAZKDA010000335.1:0-3467 GCA_964551455.1 uncultured Saprospiraceae bacterium | reverse complement strand
TAATACCATAATACCATAATACCATAATACCATAATACCATAATACCATAACACCGAATACAACCAGCAACTAGAAACTAGAAACTAGCAACTTTGAACTGTTAAACAACTACAATGGAAAACACACAAACAGAACTGATAAAAGGCATTCAGAAGATCATGGAAAAATCCATCGAAGCTAATGCACAGATCCTGAAAGCCACCTCCGAAACTTTTTCCAGCCTACTGTCGAAGCCTCCAAAAATGGACGATCTTCAAAAACTAAACGCAGAAGTGCTGAGCAGTACGATCTCCAACTTTATGGAAATCAACCTGAAGTACGCGGAAAGCCTGATCGACCTGGGGTTGCAACTGTCGAAAGACATGTCTGCCTTTGCGGAATCTTTGGATAAAAACGAAAATCCCGAAGCAGGTGTAAACGTAAAAGCTACAAGTCCGCCGCAGGATTCGGCGCTCCGCCTTTCCGGGAAACCGGGGGAAACGGTTGTGGCCGCTTTTGTGCTAAACAACAACGCTGCTGTCGATCAAAATGGAACATTCAAAGCCGGAAGGTGTATGAGCGACGCCACGGGAAAGCTTACCAATATCTGGCTGAAATTCAATCCTGATTCTTTTAAAATCGCTCCCGGAGAAAAAACGGACATCGAAATTTCTGCTGCCATCCCAAAATCAAGCAAACCGGGTAGCTACCGCAGCGCCGTCACCGTCGAAGGCTTCAACGACACCAGATTCGAGGTGGTTGTCTTTGTGGAAGAACCTGTAAATTCCTGAAAATGAAGACTTATCCCTACGCGTTTCACATCGCCCTCGACGGCAATGGGATCAACGGACTGGAAGGCCAGGCCGGCGTTTGTAATTTCTATTTCGATCCCATCGACAATTCTTACGCCTTCAAGGTGAAATACCACAACGGAATGGCAGGCGGGCATGCCGTCAGCATCAGCCCCGACCGGAATTTCGGGTATTTAGGCACTGCCGGTCAGCACCTCATGTTGTACGATCCGGTTACTTTGGAGGAGTATGAAAGGATATCCACGCTGGGTTTTGAAACCAACGATACCAGCATCCGCGGCAGTACGCACGTCGCCTGGATCAACAACGAGGAATTTATGACGGCGATCGGCGATTATTTTTACCTTTTCAACGTCAACAATCTCAACAAAGGCAAAAAACTGGGGCCGCATCACCTGATGCTTCCGCACAGCATGAAATTTACCAAATCCCGGAGATACCTGTGTTACGGCTCGATGGACAACCCCGCAAAAGGAAAAGAAGGTGAAGCCAAAATGGTGGGCGTCTGGGATATGGAAACCGGGAAAGCAACGCGCATCGAGCTTCCCGCTACCTGCTGGCACCTGATCACCCACCCGACCAAAGATATTTTTTACGCCGTATCGTTCCGGGTGCTTCCGCAGGATCACGTGGATTACCACCAATGGGCAATGGCTTTTTTCAAAGAATACGCCTTTGAGATCGATGCCTGTGAAAAGCGGGTGATCCGCCACTGGGCTTGCGGGCGGGAGATCCCCTCGCATATCAATTCCGATGTAACGATTTCCGACAAGGAACTGATCTTTTGCAACGGCGGTAGCCACACCATCGTTTTTATCGACCTCGAAACCTTTTCGGAATTTCGCATCATCGATGAATTGCCCAGCTTCCAGGAAACTTTGGATCACAAAAGGACGATGGCCACTACCGTGTATGATTGCCTGGCGCGCGGCAGCTTTTTCGGCCACAACCAGCATTTTATGAGTGCGCTGAGGATCAGCCGGTTCCGCCTCATGGATTCCGTGCATGCCTGCCAGCTTTCAAAGGATCAAACGTTGCTGTTCACAGCCAACAGAGGATTGAACCACATCACGATTTATGACTATCCTTCTCTTGAAAAAAGGCTCCGCGTGAAAATGCCGGACATCCAGGAGTATGTTCCGTTTTTTGGAAAAATGGCCGATCCGCGGTTGGGTTTTCACCACAGTTATTTGCTGAGTCCGCTTTGACATTAAATGCGAAAGACTTCAGATACCATAATTTCTCACGCAAAGTCGCAAAGTTCGCAAAGGGCTGAATTAAATACTTTGCGTCTTTGCGCCTTAGCGTGAGAAAAAAATTACCGACATTTTGTAAACATAAGATTTGTCATAGAAGAAAAAAATAAAAACATGGCAGAGAATAAATCAGAAAACGCAGCGACCAAAGCCACGAAGTTTTGCCTGGATCAGGCCGAACGCGCCGCGCCCAAGATCAAAAATGCAGTGGACGACTGGCAACGAGTTTTTTCAGGCTTGGTGGATGTTTCTTTCAAAGTCCAGAAAAATGTTTTGAAAACCGCCGGCCTGGAAACCAGGCTGGTTGAACAGCTCGAAGAGGCGGTAAAATCCGGAACCGAGGCAGCTTTGAAAGTTCAAAAAGAGCTGTCGGACGCAACCATCGACATCGCGCTCAAGGCGGCGCGGTCTTATGTTGATAAAACTGAAAAAACGCAAGATTAAATGGCCAGGAAAGCAGTAGGAGTTCCATCGAAACAAAACGAAAAACCTGCGCTGGTCAGCATCTGCCAGAGCCAGTCCGCCGATGCCAATTCGCTGCTAAAGGAGGTTTTGGAAAGATCAGGCTTTTGGAAAAGTATCGAAATCGAACGCAAAGCCAATAAAGTCCCCAAAGCGAAATTCCGGATTTTGATCAAGCCAGATCTCGAAGTTTATGACCTCGACGCAAACACCGGTACCGATTCCAGCCTTGTCGAACACCTCGTCGATCTCCTTTTTGAAAAAGGCTACACCAACGTTGCCCTTGCCGACGGAACCGGACAGAGCGACCTTTGGCTGGAAAACCGCGATCCGCTCATCCTGGCTGATCTCATCGGCTATCGCTTTGAAACGGAAAACGGAAACCCTTACGATATTCTGAACCTCAGCGAAGACATTGCAAAATTCCCTTTTCCAAAAGGAACGCCGCTATCCGGCGGCAGCCTTTCACAACACTGGCTGGATGCGCATTTCCGAATCAATTTTTGTAAAAACAAGTCCGACGAAGAAAACCTGTTTGCCCTGGGTTTGCAAAACCTCATGAACATCCTGCCCTTGCGGGCAAAGGATTACCACTACCGGAACCGGCTGCGAACCGGAGAAGTGGCGACTGCGCTGCTGCAAAGCACACAAGTTCATTTTACCATCATCGACGCTTTTATCAGCAACCACGGAAGTCAGGGCATTCGTCATTCCAAACCGCTCGAAACACGCACTTTCATCGCCGGGAACAATCTGCTGCTGACCGATTGGGCCGGCGCCTTAAAGATGGGACTCGATCCCTACGCTTCCACGCTCAACGCTCACGCGCTTCGACACATCGGTTTGCCGGAAAATTACAGCATTGACGGAGACCTGACGGCTTACGAGGGCTGGCAATACCCGTCGCATTTTTTGAAAGAATCTGTCCGGGAGCGCAATGATATTCCGGCGGTCAAC
>CAZKDA010000334.1:0-3570 GCA_964551455.1 uncultured Saprospiraceae bacterium | reverse complement strand
TAGCGTTCTTCGAGGAAATCCGCTACACTTGGTAAATCCGTGTTCCTTATGCCCCATTCAGAGTACGATAACTTTAGTTCAAAACATTTAAACCAAAACTTTTCCCTCCCGTTTCCCTTTCACTGTTTCTAGTTTCTAGTTTCTAGTTTCTAGCCTGTCCCGACGAGTCGGGGTTCCCTTTTCACTGTTCACTTTCCCGTTCACCGTTCACTGTTTACTGTTCACCGTTTACTGTTCACTGTTCACTGTTTACCGTTCACTGTTCACTGTTTCCCTCCACTCTCACTCTCACACTCACACTGATTTTCCCGCATCCGCCCCTTCCGTCCCCCTTTATTACGCAACAGGCGACAATTGAACAATTGATGTTTTTTTTAGGTTGTTAAAATTGCTACTTTTGCAGGTATTGAGCATTATGTTAACAAAATATTCAACAAACAATTCATAACACTTTTCAAATGCGTACTTATTTCCTCTTCATTTCATTGTTGTTCGTCGCCTTCGGCAATGCACAAACACCGCATAATTTCTGGGTTGATACCGCAGAACCTGCGTTACGGTCCGACGACAATACGCCGCGCTACATCATCCCCGATGCATACCGCGTACTTGCCCTTGATCTTGAAAACTTAAAAACGAAACTGAATGATGCCCCGATGGAAGGGAGTGCTGCGGCAAACGATCGCCCGCTTCTTTTGAATATCCCCTTGCCCGATGGGCGGATGGAAGTATTCCGGATTTACGAATCACCCGTGATGATGCCCGGCCTGGCTTCCCGCTATCCCATGATAAAAACATTTGCAGGAACATCAACCACAGACAGCCGGATCTCAGGCAGGTTCGATTATACCATGAATGGTTTCCACGGCCTGATCCGTTCTCCTGAAGGTCAAATTTACATAGACCCTTATGCCCATAACCAAACCGAATATTACATTTCCTATTACCGAAAAGACTATACCGACCCCGGAAGGGACATTAGCTTCGAATGCGGGATAACCCCTGAAGACCAGGCGATATACACCGAAAGCCAGGACATTTTGGACGAACCATTCACGCCGAATATCCAGGCCAGGCAGGCAGCCAGTGAAATAGAGTTGCGCACGTATCGCTTTGCCGTGGCTTGTACGGGACAATATGCGCAGTTTCACGGTGGAACAAAACCCCTGGCGCTTGCAGCAATCGTGGAGGCCGTTAACCGTATCAACAGCATTTTTGAATATGAAATTGCCGTGCGTTTTCTTCTGATCGACAACAATGACGACATCATTTTCCTCGATCAGGCCACCGATGGTTACACTAACGGAAATACCGGAACGATGATCGGCGAAAACCAGCAGATCATCAATGCAGTCATAGGCCCTGCAAATTATGATATTGGCCATGTTTTCGGAACCACCGGCTCATTTTCAGGGCTGGCCGGGCTGGGTGTCGTCTGCAACCACAATTCAAAAGCCAGGGGCGTATCTTTGATGAATTCACCTGTAAACGATCCTTTTGTGGTCGATATCGTCGCCCACGAAATGGGGCACCAGTTTGCCGGAGCGCATACTTTCAACAGTTGTCACAATGTTAGTCCTTCAAATGGTTATGAACCCGGTGGCGGAACGACGATCCTTTCCTACGCCGGCATCTGTGCCGATCCGCTGAACAATCTCCAGTCTTCTCCCGACGATTATTACCACGTGCATTCGCTGAATCAAATGATCACTTTCTCCAGGTTTGCAGGAGGCGATGATTGCCCGGTTAAAACGCCCACAGGGAATACGGAGCCTACTGCCGAAATCCCGCTGCAAGGCGGATTTTTTATTCCGATAAGCACTCCATTTTTACTCACCGGCATTGGCAATGACGCAGATGGCGACGACCTGACTTATTGCTGGGAACAGTATGACATCGGCCCGGAGGGTAGCGTTCCGGGAAGCCCGGTTGGCAATTCTCCCCTGTTCAGATCCTGGCCGCCGAATGCCTCTCCAACCCGCGTATTCCCCAGAATGCAAAGCGTCGTCAACAATATTTCCAGCAATGCAGAAGTGTTGCCGACCTATAGCCGCGATTTGACTTTCCGCTTTACCGTAAGGGACAACAAGGCCGGCGGCGGCGGATCGGTATGGGATCAGATCGCTTTCCGGTCAACTGACGAGGCCGGCCCGTTTAGGGTCACCTATCCCAACAATTCCGTACAATGGAATGTGGGCGATTATGTGGAAGTAACCTGGGATGTTGCCAACACAGACGGCTCTTTGGTCAATTGTCAGCATGTAAATATCAAATTGTCCACCGATGGCGGCTATAATTACCCGATCACCCTGGCCGAAAATGTTCCGAATTCCGGAGCTTTTTATGTAGTAGTTCCAAACGAGCTCACCAACGCGGCGCGGGTTCGCGTCGAAGCTGCCGATCATATCTTTTTTGATATTTCAAACTCGAATTTTGAGATCCTGCCCGCAACCGAACCGGGCTTTTCGCTAAACGTAACGCCTTATAGCCAGTTGGTCTGCACTCCCGATCCGGCAGTGATCAACCTGGACATGATGTCATTGGTGGGTTACGACAGCCTGGTCACTTTCGAGGTAAATGGCCTCCCTGACGGAGCAGTCCCTGTGTTCAGTGCCAATCCTGCCCTGCCTTCCGAAGGCGCTGTTTTGAATATTGAAACTGAAAACATAACAGATCAAGGGCTATTTGAGATCGAAATCGTCGCCATTGCACCCAACGCCGATACGGTTTATAGAACAACTTTTTTTGAGATCGTGGTCAACGACTTTTCTACTTTCGCACCATTGACTCCCGCTAATGGAAGCGCCGGCGTTTCCGAGCTTCCCACTTTTTCATGGACAGGCTCTCCCAATGCCCAAACCTACTCTATCGAGATTGCAACAAGCCCTGTTTTTGGAGATTCAACCGTTGTATCAACTTCCGGGATCACAGATACTTTTTACATCCCATCTGCTACTTTAGAAAAAACTACCCTTTACTTCTGGAGAGTATCTGCGGAAAACATTTGCGGTTCTCGAACTTACGAACAGATCCAGGCTTTTCATACCGAAACTTTTGCCTGCCTCAGCTATCAAAGCCAGGATGTCCCGATCAATATTTCCAACATCGGGACACCTACCATCGAATCTACCCTCGCAGTATCTGTCGAAGGGGTGATCGACGACTTGAACGTGTCGAAAGTCAGAGGAACACACGACAAGGTAAACCACCTCGATGTGTCGCTTATCAGCCCCAATGGAACTGAAGTGATGTTGTTCAGCAACGTTTGTATCACCTCAACCACTTTTAATGCAGGCTTTGACGATGAAGCGCCCACCACTATCCAATGTCCACCCGTCGGTGTTTACAAACCCCAGGAACCGTTGTCCGAATTTGACGGTGAAGACGCTCAAGGCATCTGGACGCTCAGGGTAAAAGTAAATAATACTGCTGGCACAGGTGGCGCCCTCAATGAATGGAGCATGCAAATTTGCGCCAATGTCAGCCCTACCGCTCCATACCTCGTCATCAACGACACGATGCCCGTTAAGCCAAATGATTACCGGATCATTACCAACGAATTTTTGCTTA
>CAZKDA010000333.1:0-3595 GCA_964551455.1 uncultured Saprospiraceae bacterium | reverse complement strand
CGGCTCTTGTGATGGCCACATAAAAGAGCCTGCGCTCTTCGTCAAGCCCTTCCGGGGAATCCATTGACATGAAGGAAGGAAAGAGCTTTTCTTCGAGGCCGACTACAAAAATGGATTTGAATTCCAGCCCTTTTGCGGAATGTATAGACATGAGGGTTACAAAATCTCCATCGTCGTTTTTTTCATCGAGGTCTGTCAACAGGGCGATATTTTGAAGGTAAGCAGCAAGGGATTTATCGCCTTCCGCAAGGCCTTCGACCTCCTCGTCATTTTCCACGAAATCTTTGATCCCGTCGAGTAAGGCATTCAGGTTTTCTACGCGTCCCATCCCTTCGATCGTCGTATCGGCTTTCAGAGTATCGAGTAGTTTGGTTTGTTTGGCAATAAAACTAGCCAGATCGTAAGCATTGAGGATTTTTGATTTGTCTATAAAAACCCGGATCATGGTTTTAAAATCTCCAAGCCCTCTTTTAGCGCTCGGGCCGGCCTGCACTTCATCCAGACAATCCCACATCGAACGGTTGGTAGCGCCTGCCAGGCTGCTGAGCTTTTCGACGGTTGCCTCTCCGATACCACGTCTCGGATAGTTGATCACCCGCCTCAATGCTTCTTCGTCGTGCGGGTTAACGGCGAGACGCATGTACGCGATCAGGTCTTTTATTTCCTTTCGTTGGTAAAATGACTGCCCGCCAAACACGCGATACAGGATATTATTCCGGCGGAGGTATTCTTCAAAAACCCTGGATTGTGCATTGGTGCGATAAAGAATGGCGATATCCGCGCTTTTCAAATGGAATCGCGTTTTTTGCTCAATGATGCTGTCGGCTACGCGCTTGCCTTCTTCCGAATCGGTCATTGCCTTGATCACTTTGATCTTTTGTCCGGCACCTTTGTCCGACCATATCTTTTTGTGAATTTGTTTTTTATTTCTCAAAATGATCTCGTTGGCGGCCTGCACGATGTGTTCGGTAGAGCGGTAGTTCTGTTCCAGTTTAAAAGTTTGCAGGTTTTTAAAATCCTTTTCAAAATTGAGGATGTTGTCGATGGTTGCGCCGCGAAATGCGTAAATGCTTTGGGCATCATCGCCGACTACACAGACATTTTCGGGGCTATTTTCATACTTCACCAGTTTTTTCAAAATGGCGTATTGTAAATAATTGGTATCCTGAAACTCATCGACCATGAGGTATTTGAATTTCTTCTGGTATTTCTCCAGCACATTGTCCGGATTTTTATACAAAAGGATATACAATTGATAGAGCAGATCGTCAAAATCCATAGCCCCCGAGCGTTTGCAACGGGCAACATATTTTTCATAAATGGTGTGCAAATGTGGCCTTTTGGCAATTCTGTCCTGTTGCATCAGGTCTTGATTTTCCTTGTAAGCCTGCGGGCCGATGATATTGCTTTTGGCAGAAGAAATACGCGCTCTGACGGCGTTGGCATTGTAAACCGTTTTGTCGAGGTTGAGTTCTTTTGTAATGGCGGTGATCAGGCTTTTCGAATCATCGGAATCATAGATGGTAAAATTGGAAGGGTAGCCGATCTTATCCGCTTCCACCCGGAGTATCCTGGCGAAGATAGAGTGAAAAGTTCCCGCCCAGACCTGGTTGGCTTTTTGGCCGACAACTTTGGCAATGCGTTCTTTCATCTCGCGGGCGGCTTTGTTGGTGAAGGTCAGCGCCAGAATTTCCCAGGGCGCTGCGCCCTCTTCGATGAGGTGGGCGATGCGGTAGGTAAGCACCCTCGTTTTGCCCGAACCCGGGCCTGCGATCACCAGCACAGGACCTTCGGTAGCGGTTACTGCCTGGCGTTGCACATCGTTAAGTTCGTTCAGGTAGGTCTTCATTGATCGTTATTTTTTTCATTTTCCAAAGCTTCCCAAAACTCCACTGCCCGTCGCATGTGCGGGATACAAATTGAACCTCCGACGACATTTGCCACAGCATATATTTCAAATACCTCTGCTTTGGTCACCCCCAACTTATAGCATTTTTCGATATGATATTTGATGCAATCATCGCAGCGAAGTACCATTGAAGCTACCAAGCCCAGCATTTCCTTGGTCTTTGCAGACAAAGCGCCATCCTGGTAGGTATTGGTATCGAGGTTGAAAAAGCGTTTTATTACCTTGTTGTCGGCTGCCAGTATCTTTTCATTCATCCTGGAGCGGTAGTCATTAAATTCAGTAACTTTTGACATAAAAGTACAATTTACATGGGGGTTAGAAAGTGAGGGTATAAAATATACAGACGCTAATTTTCACAAATTTCACAAATTAGTTTCAAAATATATAAATGAGGCTTGATCACCTGTGGCTTTTGTAGCTTAGAGCATGTTTAAACCGTTCCCCTGTTTCTTGTCCGCCAAACGGAAACTACCAGACGAATGGGAAGCAGAATTGAGCTGATGACGCTTCCTACGCCAAAAAACAACATTTCAGCACGGATGAATTTAGCGACTTTTTCTCTCTGCCCGAAAGGAAGATCTCCAGCCAGGCCTTCGATCCCGTTTTCATCCAGGAAAGTCTGAAAAATATTGATCTGGTGAATGAGCATAAAGATAACCGGTATGCTGATCAATACAATTCCAATTTTTAACAACTGCTGTTTTGCTAAGAAGGTATGTTTCAGTAAAAATATATAGCGGGTAAATGTAACAAAAACCACAATGAAAACAATGTTTACCGCCAAAAAAGGATAGTCATCGGTTTTCGACAGGATGGGATAGAGGACTCCGGCGACGAGTATCAGGGTAAAAATCCACCAGATGAGTTCAAGACGAAAATACAACGATTGTTCACGATCCATAACCTGTAGTTGAAGACCGCAAAGTTAAACTTTATTGAAAAATACCCGTGGAATTTCGCAGATAGTTCACAGCTTTCCGGCAATCGGCGGGATATGCTCATATTTGCCCTTAGCGATTTCATGTGGTTTGAGAAACTTGGGGGGTGGTGATGCAGACGAGTAGTTTCTTAAACCTTATGCCTCAGAGTAAGAATTCATTTAGAACCTCACATTTTAACAAAGCGACCCTGATAGCTTTGTTTGTCGGCAAAAAGTTAAAGTTGGAGGGCAGGACGGATGAGGGGCAAAAAAAAAAGCCCTGCTTTTTGTGCAGGGCTTTTTTGGGTAAATATTGAGTTGGCGGCGACTTACTCTCCCACCTGATAGGGCAGTACCATCAGCGCGAAAGGGCTTAACTTCTCTGTTCGGAATGGGAAGAGGTGATCCCCTATGCTATAGCCACCAACATATTTTAAAGCGCCGGAGATTTTTGGGCGCTAATATCTTTGACAAAAACCGGAGCGTGGTAAAAGTAAACGACGAATAACGATCATGGTGGGTGTTGGTTTCGTTCAGAGGAAAGGTATGTTATTCATCTGGACGAAAAAGAAAAAAAGGAGGAAGCATTTGGGTAATTAGTACTACTCGGCTTCATACATCACTGCACTTACACCTGTAGCCTATCGACCCGGTCATCTTCCGGGACCCTTTTATTCCGACAAGTCGGAAAATGGAACACTCATCTTAGAGATGGCTTCGCGCTTAGATGCTTTCAGCGCTTATCCATTCCGAACATAGCTACCCAG
>CAZKDA010000332.1:0-3595 GCA_964551455.1 uncultured Saprospiraceae bacterium | reverse complement strand
GTACCTACGGTACTTTTGTTCTTTAATACAAATCTCGCTTTCTATTTCTTTCATCTTTCTTATAATCCCGCCAGGGATTTAATGTTGGTAAAAAAAACATCCTACTCCTCTTGTGTTCCGTCCCGTACGGGACGGGATGAGTTGGGTTTTGTTTTGTTTTACCGATATGTTGTACCTACGGTACTTTTGTTCTTTAATACAAATCTCGCTTTCTATTTCTTTCATCAAACTTATAATCCCGCCAGGGATTTAATGTTGATAAAAAAAACATCCTACTCCTCTTGTGTTCCGTCCCGTACGGGACGGGATAAGTTGGGTTTTGTTTTGTTTTACCGACATGTTGTACCTACGGTACTTTTGTTCCATCGCAGACTTTAAGATTATTGAATTTTTAGAAATCCCCTTAAATTTAATACCGGGAATCGCTGAGAAAAAGCGGGATCAATTATGAAAATTTATATCTATGCTTGATTTTACAATCAATGGGGAAAATGTTTTTGGAGTTTATGAAAAATGACTAAATTAGCTCCCGCACATAGTAAAATAAACGCAATGTTTGCGGCGCCACGAATGTAGCATCAATGCCAACCAATACTGACCCGAAAACTGAAGTAGCTCCAAGACAAACTACAAGAAGCGGACAAGATCAATATAGACGCTTTTGGTTAAAAGGAAAAACGAAGTGAGTAATTCAGATATAGATTGTAAAGCGATGTGAAGATAGTTATTCTATCGACGGTCGAACAGACGAACTGTTCAAAAAGCCCTATTATACTATGACATTTTTTAAACATTTTTTAACATTTTTAGTTTTAGTTTTAGTTTTATCATTAGTTTTAAGTTTCGTTTCAAAGGACAATCAAGTCTATAATGAAAGTGATTTTGGGAACAATATTGTTCAAGTAATAGAGAGCGATGTCGCTGTCAATATGAGTTCCGAGTGTGACCCATGCAATTGTGCTGGTATTTATCAATCATATCTCAATGCCTATAGCAATTGTATTGTATTTGGCGGTTATTATTGCACACTTGCACAACAATATTGGTCTGCCTACCAATCTTGTTTGCATAAAGAACCTGAATGCCCTAACGGATTTATATACGACGGCTGCAATTGTTATTCAGGTGTCCATTTTCCACAAGGGTATGTAGGTTTTGTGTGGGGTAATGGATTTTATGTTGTGCAAAACTGTGGCATATCTCCAGCAAATAATTGTTGTCCTCCTGGCTTCACATTTGATGGCGCTAATTGCCATTATTTTGGACTTTATTTTCCAGCAGGATATCAAGGCTTTGTTTGGAACAATGCATTTTATACCACACCAGGTCCTTGTAATTAAATTAGCCCTAAAGAAAGGGAGAGGGAACGCTTCTCCTTTTCTTATAAATATAAATAGAATATGAAACAAAAGTATCATCCGGAAGAATACTGGACAACAGTAGCAAAAAGAATTAAATCAAGGGAAAATGGAAAAAACGTTATTGCAGGTGACGATGAACCGTATTATAGGTACAAAAGAGTTCGTTTCTTAAAACTATTGCATTCAATCGACTTTTCAAATAAATCTGTACTTGAGGTGGGTTGCGGTCCTGGAGGAAATTTGCTTGAAATCTTGCAACATAAACCACTAAAACTTGTGGGTGTTGATATTTCAAACGAAATGGTTGCTTTGGCAAAAGACAAGCTGCCGGTGGAGGTTGATATAATCAAAATAAGCGGCACAAAATTACCATTTGAAGATAACTCCTTTGATATAGTTTTTACAGCCACAGTATTGCAACATAACACAGATGAACGTATGCTTCAAGACATAATGGCGGAAATATGTAGAGTGAGTTCGGGTAAAGTGTATTTATTTGAGCGGATAGAAGCAGAAATAAAGGGAGATGATCTATGCTTAGGCCGACCTGTTTCCTACTATTCATCAATAATGAAAAACAGTGGATTTTCCCTTAAATCTAAGGAACATATAAATGTCAGAGCAAGTTATTATGTTTCCGGAGCAATTAGGAAGGTTTTTAATCCAAAATCAAGACAGGAAGGGGAGCGCTTGAGCAATACATCCATACTATTACAGAAAGCTACGCTACCTGTTACAAAGATCATGGATAATATCTTCAAATCCGGAAATGATGTAGCTAAGCTGGAGTTTACCCGCTCGGCGTAATAAGCATTTGCGCCGGAGCGTACATAAAAATCCGTTTCCTGCATAGCGGGCGCTTCAAACGAAACACCTCATCCGGCAATTCCACCTCGATCAAGTGAGCACATTTTTACTAAACCAAGAGCGATCAATTAAACGGATCAGCAAAAGCCGGGTTGTTCAGGAAAGTCGTGTCGGTGAGCGATTCCAAAAATTTGATAATTTTTTGTTGATTGGATGGAGAAATGCTGGGAAATGGAAGCAAAAAGTCATTTGAGTTCTCCGCGCCAAATCCTCCTGTCTTATAGTGTTCGAAGACCTCTTCCATCGTCCAAAACCTTCCATCGTGCATGTATGGTGCGGTGAGCATGATATTGCGAAGGCTGGGAACGCGAAATTTGCCATTATCATAAACATTAGCGGTCACTTCACCACGCCCCCAATCTTTATAATTGTATAGGTTTTCAAATCCATGACCAACCGAATCTATCCCGTTGTTTTCATAAGTATTTGTGGTAAACAGGTGGTTCTGTACCGGATGGCAATGGAAACATCCGGGATGTTCATCGGTCACCAGTTCAAAGGTATAAAGTTGCCAACCTTCCACTTCATCGGAAGACAGGAAAAATCCCGGCTCGCAACGGTGGCGGTCGTATCTCGACTGTCCGCTGCTGACCATCGTGCGCTGAAACTGGGCAAGCGCTTTGGCTGCAAGGAATTTTGTGATCTCAGAAGTGTTGCTGACGCCGAAAGTCTTGCGGAACATCCTGGGGTAAAACCCGTGCGTTTTCAACTCCGCTATCACATCAGGCCATTGGTGGTGCAACTCGATGGGGTCTTCCACAGGCAGCAGCGCCTGTTGTTCGAGCGTGGTTACCCTACCGTCCCAAAACAAGCCGTTGTAAAAATAACCCACATTCAGCAGCGCCATTGAGCTGCGCCGCCCCGCGATGCCATCGATCCCCGTACTCACCGGAAGGTTGTCGGTGAACCCGGCCTCCGGAAAATGACAGCTTCCGCAGGACATGGATTTGTCGGCTGACAGGATGGGATCCCAAAACAGGAATCGACCCAATTCTACTCCATCCACTGTCAATGGATTATCGGCAGGGATTTCCATTTCGGGAAAATCGCAGGGCACAACGAGTTCAAACGGGATCGGGTTGTAGGGAATATCCGTCAGGTCGCCGTCGGGGTCTATCGGCTGCGGTTTGTCTTTTTTACAACAACTGAATGCGAAGAGCATCGTTGCTGCGAGAAAAAATATGCCGGTATTTTTCATGGCTGTTTTTTTTTATTAATTGGTCTTATTATTTGTATAATCCCGTTAGGGATTTAATGTTGGTAAAAAAAACATCCTACTCCTCTTGTGTTCCGTCCCGTACGGGACGGGATGAGTTGGGTTTTGTTTTGTTTTACCGATATGTTGTACCTACGGTACTTTTGTTCTT
>CAZKDA010000331.1:0-3599 GCA_964551455.1 uncultured Saprospiraceae bacterium | reverse complement strand
AACCAATTACCGACAATATCAGCCTCGTGGGGCATTCTTATGGCGGTGTGATCTCGGCGAATCTGGCGGTAAATTTTGCTGAACTCCAAATTCCATTTCCTCACGCCGTAATGCTTTGCTCGCCCGGCACAGGGCCTTTCGATGGAGGTTTGATGGAAAGTTACGCCGATATGCTCGCTGATACGAAGCTGATCGTGCTGGTAAACGAACATGATCGCACCGTTGGTGATAAAATCGGTAAGTTGGTCTTTGAAACTGCCGAAAAAGTGAAAAACCGAAACCTGCTCAGGCAATTCCGCGATAAATATGGTCACCCCGAAATTACCGCCAGCCATAATGAATCTTATGCGCTCGATGAATATTTTGATTCAGGTGATCGAAACATTTCAACCCTTAGAGCGAGGAGAAAAGGAAGTACGGACGCTATGGATTTTTATGGGTACTGGAAATTGTTCGACGCACTGCTCGATTGCGCCCGTTATGACGAGAATTGCCATTTCGCTTTAGGCAATACGCCACAACAAAGGTACCTGGGAGCGTGGAGCGACGGAACGCCTATCAAAGAAATGGAAGTGTTGTTGCCTGAAACACAAACCACCAGCGATGGGTTGAATGCTACGGGGGCTTCTCGTTGAGTTTGTAAACTATTCCTCGTTTTAGTTGTGCGACCCACGCTATGGTCGGAATATTACGCTGATGTTTTTCACTAACGAACTTCGACCCCGATAGGGTCGCCTATCTTCCCAACCTTGTTTGAATGAAAAAACCATGACCACAGCGTGGTCAAAGTATGTTAGCAATTCAAATATAATCTCATTCGACCACAGCGTGGTCGCACAAAACGATATCCATCGCAGGCCACACAAAGAGGATTTGAAAACCAAGTAAAATTGATTTCGGATAAACACCAGGTTAATCGCATGGTTTCGATCATTCCGGATTCGGCATGTTGGAAATCGGAAGCAGATGAAATTTTTCATTCAGATCCCTGCTACTTGGTGTATAAACACTTCTCATTTAAAACTTTATACCTTCCTTTTATTTTTTATTTTTGAAATAATTGCTTACATTTAGCAATTCAAACTGCTGTGAGAAAACGTATTTGTATAGTTGAAAAGCTTTCAACGGTTTTAAAACAAACATCACAATACGTTTTTAAAAAACTACACTCATGGCAGAGAGAACGCACAACAAGCCATCCCTTTCAGGCGTCGCACGAAAAGATAACAGGCCTTCCCAAACACTTTCTTTTTCATTTTTATTCGATAGATCGATAACCGATAACTCCAAATCTGGTTCTGGTTCCAAAAAGAAAAAGGAAGTGATCCCTTTGAAATCAACTGAGATCACATTTTATCAATCACAAAAGTCGGTTTGGTTCCGGCAATTGCTGAAACCCTGACCTTTGGCCGTATTTTTTGTGGGCTGGGTTTGAAGTGAATGCTGACATCCGCGGAATCTTCTTTTTGTTCAATAGACATAGTGAATTTTTACAAGAGGCATTGTTTTTTGATGCCTCTTTTTTAATCCGGCTAAATCAATATTCCCGTTCGATATGATCGGTCAGTTCGTCCAGATTCCAGGCTTCGCTCAGCTTGTAATTTCCAATTTGTGTGCGGCAAAGGGAAGACAGGAAAGCGCCGCTACCCAGTGCATGACCAAAATCATTGGCGAGCGAGCGGATGTAGGTGCCCTTGCTGCATTCAACAACAAAATCCAGTTCCGGGATTGCAATCCTCCGGATGTCGAATTTGAAAATATGAACCGGGCGGGGTTTGATTTCAACCTTTTCGCCTTTGCGGGCTTTTTTGTACAAGGGTTGGCCATCCACTTTGATAGCGGAGAAAATCGGGGGAATTTGCTGAATGGCTCCCAAAAACTGTCGGCGGGTTTTTTCAATCAATTCTTCCGTAATGTGCTCGACGGGATAGGTGGCATCGATCTCTGTTTCGGGATCGAAGGAAGGCGTGGAAGCTCCGAGGGTTATCGTGCCGGTATAGATTTTTGGGAGGTTTTGCAGGGCTTCCAGCTTCTTTGTGGATTTTCCGGTGCAAACCAGCAAAAGCCCGGTTGCAAAAGGATCGAGCGTTCCGGAGTGACCTACCTTGATCTTCTTTTCACCCAATTTGAATTTAAGTTTGTACCTGATCTTGTTTACCACATCGAATGAAGTCCATCCTTTCGGTTTGTCGATCAATAAAAGCGCTCCTTCTTTAAAATCGTATTTCAAAACTATGTTTGTTTGATCCCAATGGATACGTTTTATAAGTTAAAAGCTTTAGCGCCATAATACAAAGCAATCACGGCCACGACAATGCAGTAAATGGAAAAGTATCTCAAGTTGCTGTTTTTAACCAGTTTTATCATCCAGATGCATGCGATCAGGCCTGTGAAAAACGAAGCTACAAAGCCCGCGATAAGCGGAATCAGCACCTCGGTACTGTAACTGATCTCGCCGCTCAGGATGTCTTTGGAGATTTTTCCGAAGATCAGGGGGATGACCATCAGGAAAGAAAAACGGGCAGCCCGCTCGCGGTCGATTCCCATCATAACGGAAGTGGCAATGGTAGCTCCGGAGCGCGAAATCCCCGGAAGGATGGCGATGGTTTGGGCAACGCCGATGACGATGGCATTCCAGTAGCTCACCTGCTTGTCCGTTCTTTTTGCATAATCCGCCAGATACAGCAGCAGCGCAGTAATGATGAGCATAAAACCGACCATCGATATATTGCGGTCAAACAGGCTGTTGATCTGTGTTTCAAGTGTCAAACCTACAATGACTGCAGGGATCATGGAAACCAGTATCTTCATGGAATAATGAAACTCGGTGTTGTTTTTAAACTGAAAAAGCCCCCGAAGAATTTCAGCGACTTCTTTTCTGAAAACCACGATCGTACTCAGGGATGTTGCAACATGGACGACTACCGTGAACAACATCCGGTTGCCCTTGTTCATCGGCGTATAATCCAGGAAAAATTTGGTCAGTTCGATGTGGCCGCTGCTACTGACTGGCAAAAATTCCGTTAACCCCTGAATGATACCGAGCAGGATCGCGTTTAAAATATTTTCCATCAATGAAAATGGTTTTCCGACAAGGTTTTATTTTTTGAAAACGGCGACGATCAGTAAGATCAACCCCGCTAAAATACATACCGGCGACAGCACGGTTCTGCGAAAACTGTAAATGATGTCGGGATCCCAGGTGTCCGGATCAGGCATGTGCCCGCCCAGCATCAACAAATAACCAATGAACATCAAGCCAATCCCCGAAGCCATCAGGATATAGTGTTGTTTACCAAAAAGCAGTACATCGTCGGAAGAACCGAAAGGAAGTTTCGATTTTGTTTTTGAAACCGTTGGCGTTGTTTTTCTGTCGGAAGCAGCGATTACCTTCTTTTTTATTTTTTTGCTCATTATAATTTTTTAAAGTTTCTAGTTACAAGTTTCTGGTATCCGGTATCTGGTTTCTGGTTGTGGTCTGTTTACTGTTTACTGTTCACTTTAGCGCTTTTGTACGATAAATTATGGTGTCTAAAATCTAAAACCTGTTGAAACCGATTAAGTCATACTAATTGGAGTCCGAAAAAGTCGTATTAACT
>CAZKDA010000330.1:2036-3618 GCA_964551455.1 uncultured Saprospiraceae bacterium | reverse complement strand
GCAAACCCAAAAACGGCCTTCTGTCTTTGACCGTTGGCCGGATGGCGGCAAGATGTTGCACGACTTCGAAGCCGGTTTTAAGAATCTGCCGGATCTTTGCTTCAAATTCTGCACGTATCGCCGGATCGGGCAATTCATTTCCAGGATTCCAATCATAGTTCGAGCCGCACCAGTAGAGATCGTTGCCAAGCGGTGCGATGGTCAATTTATCCCTGATGATCTTATCCGATTTTAAGCCCGGAATTTTTAAGATCAGTATTTCACCTTTTGCAGGTTCGAAGGGCAGGTATTTGAAAAAGGGATTGAAACGGGCTTTGTGTCCTTCACAAAAAATGATCTTTTTGGCTGTAATATTTTTATACGCCACACTTTGTCCAAATATTTTAAGCTGCTCATAATCAAAAACTTCCGGCGAAAAATAATTTCCGTCCTTAAACCGGTTTTTCAAAGCCCGGATGAGGCCAGGCATGTTGACTTGTGCGGCGTTTTTGATTTCGCCGATAGCTGCGGAGGTTTTCAATTTGTGTTCCAGCCCGTTCAGCCCGGCTTTGGCAATTATATAATTCTCGAATCCTTCCTGTGCGCAGCGTGAGTACCATTGGTTGACATCGCCGGGAGAATGGATGAATCTCAAAATACCGGAGGGGGAATAAACCTTTTGGCCAAGCTCCTTTTCGATTTGTAGGTAAAAAACTTCATTAAAAGCCCGCAACTCTTCGAACATCCAGCTTTTTACAAAGCGGTGGCCGGTGACCGGGTTGATGATGCCCGCCGCAATTTTGGATGACGAATGGGGCTGATCTTCATCGACAATTAAAACACGCCGGCCTTTTTTTATGAGAAAATAAGCCAGCAAGGACCCTGCAATACCTTGCCCGGCAATGATAAAGTCATAGTCTGTTGATTCTCCCATCATAAATTGGTTAGAAACTCACGGTCAGATTTTTTCAACCCTTTCACTACAAGATCGTAGGAATGGTCGATGAGATCGCAAAGGAATTTATCCTCCAGGTCACCTTCAAAATTTACCGTGTTCCAATGCTTTTTATTCATGTGCCAGCCTGCGCGGATATCATGGTGATTTTCTCTTAGTTCGATGGCGTATTCCGGGTCGCATTTCAGGTTTACCTCAAAACGTTCGGCATCCAGTCCGGTGATGGCAAAGATTTTCCCCATGACCTTAAAAACCAGGGTCACTTCATCAAAAGGGAAGGTTTCTTCGACGCCTTTTTTATTGAGGCAGTATTTGTAAAATTCTTCGATATTCATTGATTTACATATAATTTCAGGGGTTCAGTTATCAATTTGTGTTAGGTAATTTTATGAATAACGTCTAAAAAATATAAACTCCCAAAAGGATTAATGCTCAAGATGTTTGCGTTATCGGGTACCATTTCACTCCTTCGGGGTTTTTCATCCTTTTATTACCTTCCCGTTATAATCATTTTACCCTTACAGGGTTCAACATCAGGTTTAAGCTATGCTGAAATCCTATTATCCGAATTTTGCCAAAATCCCGAAGGGATGAAATGATAATAGCTTATATGAAACAATCATTTTGAAACCACGAAGTGGTGAAATA
>CAZKDA010000330.1:0-1936 GCA_964551455.1 uncultured Saprospiraceae bacterium | reverse complement strand
GAAGATGTTTTGTGGAAAATAATAATGCTGCTATTTTTGCGAAAGGTATTAAACGCTAATCAGAAGCTGCAAAATAATACATTGAAATTGCCTGCGTAGTTCAACGGATAGAATGGGAGTTTCCTAAACTCTAGATCCAGGTTCGATTCCTGGCGCGGGTACTAAGGCAGTTTGGAGTTTGAGAGTGAGTATAGAGGTTCCGCTTTTTAAGAAATGGTTGCGATCCTAAAAAGCGGCATTGCGTAACATACCAAATCTATTATCTGAAATCTTTAGTCTGAAGTCTGCTGTCTATTATCCCGACTGTGTCGGGATCTACGCTACGCTTCGATCTGAAATCTCCATCCTATGGCATTCTCACAAAAAAAGCTGGAAAAGATACAAAGCATGGTGCAGGCCATTGATGAGATTATTTTGGATTTGCAAAACCTGGAGAAAGCCTTTAAAAATCAACTGAAGAAAGTCCATCCGAAATACAAAGCCAGCGCCCTCAACCTGGTGCATTACCTGGCTTTTCGTGAAAAAGACAGCAATGAGTTGCAAAAGAACCTTGGCAACCTGGGCTTATCGAGGCTAGCCAAAAACCAGGGCCACGTCATGACCAGCTTGCAAACCAACCGTGCCATTTTGAAAGCATTCCTGGGTGAACGGTTACAAAATATTCCCAACGGCATTTCCGTCAAAAAATCCAAACAACTTCAGAAGTCTAATACAAAATCGCTCTTGGGCTACCGAACGAAAGGCAGACGAGCCAGGATCATGGTTACCCTTCCCTCCGAAGCTGCGGCAAATTACCAGCTCGTCGAACAAATGCTGGCTGCCGGGATGAATTGTGCCCGCATCAATTGCGCCCACGACAACCGTGAAGTCTGGCTTAAAATGATCGGGAACCTGCGCGAGGCTTCAAAAAAACTAAAGAAAAATTGCAAGATCGCCATGGATCTCGGCGGCCCGAAGATCAGAACCGGCGCCCTCGTTCCCGGCCCGAAAATTCGCAAGATCAGACCCGAAAAAAACCACAGAGGTGAAGTAGTACAGCCTGCGAAAATGTGGCTCAGCTCTCAATCCCCCAATGATCCCGCAATGATTCACCTGCCCGTTTCGCCGGAAGATTTTAAGAAGATTACCGGGAACGGAAAGTTGACTTTGGAAGATACGCGAAAAAAGCCACGAGAGATCGAGATCGTGCAGGTGACAAAAAACGGTTGCATCGGTCTTTGCCATCAAACCACTTACTTCGAAACGGGCATGAAAATGTTTTTGAATTCCAGCACCGGAAAGGAATTCATCAAAGTTGGCGAACTGCCCAATCTCGAAGTTCCGGTTTTGCTTTTTCCCGGCGACACGTTGCGCATCGACCGGCAAAGCATTCCGGGAGGTTCTGCGAGGTTTGACGAAAAGGGGAATCGGCTTTCGGAGGCGCACATCCACTGTACCGCTCCGGAAATCATCGACCAGGTGAAAACGGGCGAACCTATCTTGTTTGATGATGGAAAAATTAAGGGCGTCATCCGGGAAATACACAGCGAAGAGTTGATGGTGGAAATTATACACACTTCGCCGAACGGCGGCAAACTTCGCTCCGACAAGGGCATCAATTTACCACAAAGCGACCTGAAAATCCGCGGCCTGACGGAAAAAGACAAAAGCGATATCGAGTTCATTGCCCACCATGCCGATGTGGTAAACATGTCGTTTGTCAACAATGTGGCCGATATAAAAGAACTACTGTCGGAACTCAAAAAGAACAATGCAAAAGATGGCTTCGGCGTGATCCTGAAAATTGAAACCCAAAGCGGTTTCAACAACTTGTTTGAGATCATCCTCGAAGCCATGCAGAGCTACCCGGTGGGTGTGATGATCGCTCGGGGCGACCTGGCCATCGAAGTTGACTGGCAGAACATCGGTAGGGTTCAGGAGGAAATTCTTTCCATCT
>CAZKDA010000329.1:0-3622 GCA_964551455.1 uncultured Saprospiraceae bacterium | reverse complement strand
CGTCCGGCCAGCTTTTTATCTGTGGCAACTGATCGATGGTGGTTTCACCAAAAGTGACTGCGGAGCCGAAAGGACTTTTCATGGGCAATGCTGTGAGCGCGGTGAACGGCGCAGAAAAATACCGCAAAGGATTTTTAAAAAAATTGGCCGGATCGGCTTTTAGCTCGATCACCTTTTGAACTTTTTCCAGGCTGTGCCTGAAAATGAAATGGGTTCGCTCAACAGTGCCGTAAATATTGGAAACCGCCTGAAACGGGCTACCTTTTACTTTTTCAAATAAAAGCGCCGGACCTCCCGCGTCGTAAACCCTGCGGTGGATTTCCGCCATTTCAAGGTCAGGGTCAACTTCACTTTTTATGCGGATCAGGTGACCGTTTTTTTCCAGATCAAGGACGCAAGATCGTAAGCTTTTATAAGACATGGTTTTCCCGTTTGATTAATTTTGGTAACAAAATTTATAGTTCGTAGTTTTGTGAAGATAAAAGAATTGAGTTGCTAGTTGCTAGTTGACTTGTCCTGAAATAAGTTGCCCAAAAAAAGTAACTTAAAACATGGCACAAGACAAAAAAACCAAGTTACAAGTTTCCGGTACAAAAACTAACAACTCAACAACTCAACAACTCAACAACTCACCAAATCACAAATCACCAAATCACCAAATCACCAAATCACCAAATCACCAAATCACCATGCGCCAATACCACGACCTTCTCCGGCATATTCTCGAAAACGGAACCGAAAAAAGCGACCGAACCGGCACCGGCACCAAAAGCGTATTCGGTTACCAGATGCGATTTGATCTCAGCGAAGGTTTTCCGATGCTGACTACGAAAAAATTGCATTTGAAATCGATCATTTACGAATTGCTCTGGTTTTTAAATGGGGATACGAATGTGAAGTATCTCCAGGAAAATGGCGTCCGCATCTGGAATGAATGGGCGGATGAACATGGCAACCTCGGCCCGGTTTACGGCAAGCAATGGCGAAGCTGGGAAACTCCCGACGGGAAAACCATTGACCAAATATCCAATGCGGTGGAACTGATCCGCAACAACCCTGATTCCCGCCGGATCATCGTCAACGCCTGGAATGTAGGTGAATTAAAACAAATGGCACTGACTCCCTGCCATTGTTTGTTCCAGTTTTATGTGGCCGATGGAAAGCTCAGTTGCCAGCTTTACCAGCGCTCTGCGGATACCTTTCTGGGCGTTCCGTTCAATATCGCGTCTTATGCTTTGTTGACGATGATGATGGCTCAGGTTTGTGATCTGAAGCCTGGAGATTTTGTCCACACGTTCGGTGATGTGCATTTGTATTCCAACCATTTCGAGCAAGCTAAATTGCAACTCACCCGCGAGGTACGCGTCCTGCCTTCGATCAGGATCAATCCTGCCGTAAAATCGATCTTTGATTTTAAATATGAAGATTTTGAATTGCTGAATTACGACCCGCATCCGCACATAAAAGCGGCGGTTTCGGTATAATTCAAACTTTTATTTGCTCAGATTTATGCGTTTTAGAATTTTTATTTACATTTATGCTCATTCCTGAATCAGCCTACGGCAAATTTGTATTCCCATCCCGAAAACACACCCATTAACGCTGCATGATTTTTCGAGCAGCTTTTTTTGTTAATGAGAATTTTACTAAACATTTTTGTAATGATTGAAGTAATTCTGGTGGTTTTTATTGCATGGGTGCTCTCTGATGTAAATGAAAATGTAACTGTAAATTAGATCGCCGTTTCATAAAGACCTGAAAAAATCATCCTGACAAATTACGTCAGCTTTTAACTTTCATAGTTTGAGCTGACTTTTTTCTTCCCTTTGTCATATCTCTTATCAATAAGCGGTGGGCAACTGCTTTTGATAAAAAATAATTCTCTCAAATATAAAGTGGACGTTTGGCGTTTTTGCAACGTTATATCTGAACTGTAATTTAAAACCCAGATACATGTACTTGCAAGAAAGAATAATTATCATGTCCAGTTGGATCGCCAACGTACCGCCATCGCATATTTGCGAGACCACACATTTCAGCGAAGACCTCGATCTCGACGCTATCGATTTTATGACCCTGATCCTGCAACTCGAAAAATGGTTCAATGTCATGCTGTCGAAAGACGAAGTTGATGGTATCGAAACCGTGAAGGATGCAACCGAATGTTTTTCAAAATATTTCAAACAGGCAGCCGCCTGATCCCCGGAATGCATTTCGGCAACGAATCGTTTCTTTAATTTTAAAAAAAATCAAATCAATAAAGAGGTGCTCAACAAGCCCTCTTTATTGATTTTAAGCCGCATTTTTTTCTTCAATTCCCATCATTTTTTCTTTCCCAAATTCAGCAAAATTTGACCTTTTATTTAGAAAGCATCTAAATAAAACTACTCTCTAAATTAATATTGGTAATAATAGGAACGAATTGTATTTTTGCGCTTGACAAAAAAATGACATTACTTTTTGTCACGAAAAATTAACGATTGAAACAATAATTTAAAGTCATTTAAAATGATGCATAAGTCGTTGGAGTTCAGACTTGTATTTCTCGCCATTATTCTATTCCTTTCTTTTTCTAACGCATCCGCCGACCCTGTTATCGACCTTGGAAAAGAGCTTTTCAAAACGAACTGCGCGCAGTGTCATAACCGGAATATGAAAGACAATCTTACCGGCCCGGCTTTGGGTGGAGTGCGCGACCGATGGGATAGCGAGGAGCTGTTGTATGCCTGGATCAAAAACTCACAGGCGGTGATCGCATCCGGCAACGAATATGCCATCAATATTTACAACGAATTCAACAAGTCGCCGATGAATCCTTTTCCGAATCTCTCGGATGAGGACATCGCCGCCATCCTGGCTTATGTAGATTGTATGTATGCAGGTGACCCGGCTTGTGTGCCGAAACCTATTGGACCCGGTACTGACGTAGCGGCGGGACCGGCAGGGCCTACAGACAACACCTTCCTTTTCATCACCCTGTTCATCATTTTGGCTTTATTGGCATTGGTGCTGGCGCGCATCATTTCCAACCTCAACCACATGGCGGAGGTGAAAGAGGGCAATGTTCACGCGGAGCGCAAAAGGCTGCTGGATATCCTCACCGGAAAAGGCGTGATCGGTTTTGTGTTGTTTGTGCTGATCGTTTTGGGGGGTTACACCACGATTAATAATGCCATAGACCTGGGGCGTCAGCAGGGCTATGCTCCGGAGCAACCGATAAAATTCTCGCACGAAACCCACGCCGGTTTGCACAAGATAGATTGCCAGTACTGCCACGACGGTGCGCGAAGAAGCAAACAATCCATCATCCCGGCCACCAATACCTGTATGAATTGCCATACCGCGATCAAAAAAGGATCGACTTATGGAACCGCCGAGATTTCCAAAATATTCGCCTCCGTCGGTTTCGATCCGAAATCAGGGCAGTACATTGAGAATTATGATGCCATGACTGAAGAAGATATCGAAAAGATATTCAAGGAGTGGATTACAGACAATTACCTGGATGAAAAAGGACTCACCGTGCTGGATCGCGAAGGCACTGTGGTCGTTGAAAGCCAGTGGAAAGGCATCAAGGAATCACTCACCAACGAAACCAAAACACGCATACAGGGTCCGATTG
>CAZKDA010000328.1:0-3626 GCA_964551455.1 uncultured Saprospiraceae bacterium | reverse complement strand
GCCTGCCAAGTACACGCAGGCTGGCGGGATCACATTACGTTAGAAAACCGGTTTATCAAAAGTTTCCGACCCTGTCGGGGTCGTACAACTAATAGTTTACAAATTTGAAATTTTTATTTTTGAACAACCTTATTGAATAGGGAATTTAAAATTATAACAAAAACCGCTTCGCTGCTTTATTTGCCGTAGAGTGTTACCATTGCATTATAAAAATGACCGACAGATCATATCCTGGTAAAATTTTACTTTTTGGAGAATACACTATCCTCAGCGGATCGGGTGCATTGGCAATTCCCACCGACCGGTTTTCAGGGAAATGGGCTGATGCAAAGGCAGGTCAGGTTAAAGATTTGCAAATGGAATTGGTTGCCTTCGCAGATTATTTGGATCAACTAAACCAAAGCGGTGAAAGTTTTTACAAGGTTCAACAATTCAGAAGTGAACTGAATGGAGGGTTGTATTTTCAGTCAAATATCCCGATGGGGTATGGCGCTGGAAGTTCAGGAGCGCTTTGTGCAGCCATTTACGACCGTTTTTGTGCTGAGCAACTGACAGCGAAAAAGAACCCCGATCTTCAGGTTTTGAAAAAACAACTGGCAGGGCTGGAAGATTTTTTTCATGGTTCAAGCTCCGGTGTCGATCCGCTGATAAGCCTGCTGGGGAAGCCCTTGCTAGTGAAATCCGGTGAGGTCAGCATCGTACAACTCCCAAAAACCGAAGGCGGGAAGGGAGCGATATTTCTTTTGGATACCGGCATCCAACGAAAAACAGAGCCGCTGGTAAGGCTGTTTACCGAAAAATGTAAGCACAAAGAATTTGTTGAAAATGGTATAAAAAAACTGAAGGGATACAACGAATTGGCAATACAATATTTTTTGGAAGGCGACTGGGGAAAAATGCTGGAAGTGGTGACCCGGATCAGCCTCATCCAATTGGAATATTTCAAAGAAATGATCCCGGAAGGTTTTTGGGAAATTTGGGAAAAGGGTTGCAGCCAAAATTATTACAAGCTAAAACTATGCGGAGCTGGGGGAGGGGGTTTCATTTTGGGATTTGCAAATGATTTTGAAAAGGCGACGCTATCGCTTTCCAATCAAAAAATCATACCGGTAAAGAGGTTTTGAAAAGTATCAGTTTTTTTTGCTGACGAGCACAAAAGCAGGCGGAATATTGATGGGAACAAAGTTGATGTCAACATTCCCGAATACCTTTTGATACAGCTTTTTGGCCAGCAACGAATAATGAACCTGGATGAAGGAGCCTCCGAGCTTGAGGTATTTATAACATTCATTGACGATGCTCAGCCCCAATTCATCCGGCAATGCCACAAAAGGGATCGCCGAAATGATGAAATCAATGTGCTGCACATTATGTTGAGTGAGGTATTTGCTCATATTTTCAGCGGAATCTTCGACCACAACCAGCCGTTTGTCATTGATCTGGCGTAGGCGGTCACAGAATTTTTTATTCACTTCGAAGGTAAGAAGGATAGCATCCTGCTTCATATTTTCGAGGATATGCTTTGTGATAACTCCGTCTCCTGCTCCCAGTTCAACGATAGTTTTCGCATTTTCAAAGTCCACATGTTTTACCATGCTTTTGCATAAAAACGCCGAACTTCGGGTGAATGTACCCACGGTTTTGAGGTTTCTTATGCTCTCTTTCAGGAATGAAATATTACTCATGCAGTTTTCTTTGGCTCTAAGATGAGCTTTTTTTTATGGAAAACAAATTTATTAAAGGCAAATCAAACACCGGGCCTATTCGCCCACGACAAATTCAATATAGTTTTTCAGATCGGGGTATGCAGCGGCGTAGATCTTTGATGCCTCAATATCCAAACGAAGTCCATTGACATAAGGAACAACGACTGTGTCGGTATATCCCTGGCTGGCCAACTCTCTGCGCATTTGTTCTGCTTTAAAAAAAGATTGGTACAAACCGACGGTGTAAATGTAATTGTCGGCATCCAGGCTGGTTTCAACCATAGGGTCGGGTTGTGTAGTGATGAGCTCACCGGTGTACATTTGCTTGATCGCGGCGATCTGGATTTTGTACGATAAGCCATTTATGGCGAGCTTGTACTCATTCCAGTTTTCGTTGATCATGTGTTTGCTGACGATGGGTTCTTTGTAAATGATCCTTAGCGGCAAGCCGGTATCGTTCAGGAATGTCATGTCAATTCTTCTGTTCAGCCGCTGGCCGGTGGGGTTGGGGCCACTTTCCAGTTGATTCATTGCGATCTGGTAGTTGGCTCCGCATCCTTTGATCAGGATATTGGATTTATTGACGCCAAGTTCAGCCAGGTATTCTGCCACTTGCTCTGCCCGTTTGGCGGAAAAGAATAAGTCAAATTTTTGGTTGACCGAGCCGTCAGAGTTGCTGGTCAGGAGGATCACGAGTTGGGGATAATCCAGCATTAATTGTGCAACCCGGGTCAGTTCCTTTTTATTGAGCGTGCTGAGCACCCGGTCATCGGAGTCGTAATACAATGGGCTGAATGTATGTTCCACGATTTCAGCCTCTGGGAATTTTTTTTCAGGCAACAGATCAGGGATCATGTTGCTTTTTGAATTTGGCGACTCCGTCGATTCCGGGTTATGCGCGATGTTTTTTTTATCCTGCTTCACATCGACGAACAAAGGCGGATCCGACTGGATGAGTTGTTCGGTTTGATTTTTTTTAAAATAAGCGATGTACAGATCGCGCTCTCCAAAACCACTTTTTCTGGAAGATGAGAAAAAGCCTTTCAGCCCAGAGTCGTTGAGTTTAAAAAAAGTATCGTCTCCGGCGGAGTTGATGGGTGTTCCAAGGTTTTTAGGGGTTGACCAACTCCGTTTGTTATCATCAAAAACAGCTTTAAAGACGTCAAAACCGCCGATACTTTTCAGGTTATTGGAGCTGAAATACAGGGTTCTGCCATCGGAAGCGAGAAAAGGAGTGGTTTCGTCATAAGGAGAATTGATCTCTGGCCCGAGGTTATCGGCTTTGGACCATATCCCGTTTCTCATCACGGAAATATACAAATCGCTGCCACCATACCCCCCGGTTCTTCTGCTTGAAAAGATCAAAACAGAGTCATTGAAAAAGTGTGGAAATCCATCGCCGTTTTCCGCGATCATTTCACTATTAAAGTGGTCGGGATACAATGATCGTTCATCGCTGCCATAAAAAGTATCCACTAATATTTCTCCGCTGAACAGGGTCTGCCCTTTGAAATAATACATCACCGAACCTTCGTCATTAAATCCAAGAATGACGTCGTTCATCGGGCTGTTTATCAATGAACTGAGCGGCGATGTTGCCGTCCATTCGCCATTTACGACTACCGTAGCGTACATATCTGTGCGATAATTGCCGAAGCGGTCGTCTTTAAAGCCTTTGTCATTGCGAAGCCCGCCGAGGTTGCCCGGTCTGGCAGATGTAAAATAGATCTTATCTTCATAATTGGGGCTTAAGACCGGCCCGAAATCATCGAATGAAGTATTGACCTTATCGCTGAGGTTTTCGACAATGGCCGGTTGTTCGTTGTATGCAATGCGGATTCCGTAGGCGCAGCGCAGGAGGTCGTCTTTTACGGCAGCACGCAACGGATGATTTTCCTTTACTTTCTTCAGAAAAGCTTT
>CAZKDA010000327.1:0-3629 GCA_964551455.1 uncultured Saprospiraceae bacterium | reverse complement strand
TACTTTGACCGCGCTGCGGTCACGGTATAAGGCATTTGCTTCCTGACCGCAGCGCGGTCATAGTACGTTAGTTTTTTTATTTTAAAAGAAGGATCGACCCCAGCGGGGTCGCACAGGCTCTGAAATCTGAATTTTTATATTTGACCTAATCCATAACTCACGTTAATCTAAGCAAACGCCTGTCTGGTACGGGGTGTTCTATAAATGGCTTGAAAACAGCGTTGAGATAAAATAACAACAGGTTGGATGAAAACCGTTCATCCAACCTGTTGCGTGATAAGTTATACCGCGAGAGATCAGTTCTCTGAGGTAGCCATTTGGGTTACGAGGCTTGAATAGTTGCTTTGAGAAGCAGCAATTGCGTTTTTCGTTGATTCCAGTTGACCAGTCCACTCGGAAACTTTAGTTCCTGCATCAGACAGGAAGGTGTTCAGGTCAGCGATTTTAGTGGCTACGTCGGCTCCGAGGGTACCTTCGGCCAGGCCATCTTTCAGTGCAGTTACTTCTTCTGCTTTTGCAGCCCATTCGGTTTTAAAAGCTTCGACGGATTGCACCATTTCGCTCAGGCCGGAACCGGCATTGGTGAAACTCTCCTTTGCGGCAGTTAATTTAGTCTGTTCTTCTTCGGAAAGCGTTGGAAGGGCAGCGCCATCTTCCTCCATTTTCGAGGTCATCGCGGTAAAGTTGCTGTGTTCTGCATTCAGCATGTCAGCGAAACTGTTCACTACGGTAGTGATCGAATCGTATTGTGATCCGATATCTTCTATGCCTGCACGATATTGCTCAATATTGTTTTGGCATGAAAAAAAGGTGGTTAAAAGAAAGAGCACAAAAAGGGAATTTTTCATTTGAGAGATGATTTTAAAAAAAATTAATAAATAAAGATACTCAAAGATAATGTTTCCGGTTCATTTAAAAAATTAAATCACGGATATACATTTTCCAGGTAAAAAGTTTTTTATAATCTGAGTTATTATGATTTCTTGTGTTGTGTAACACATTGACAGGCTGTTTACGGCTTAACCAACCTTGCTTAACATTTTCTTAAACGGACGGAAACCGTTTTTCATTATGACTGACTGACCTTTTTCACTCAAAACAAAATTGTTGATTTGCTAATTTGTTAATAATCTAATCACTAACCACTTCGCAGCGAATCCCGCTTTTTCGAGAAAAAGCGGGACGATGAAATCGGGAAACCCCTAACCACGACGGGACAATATTAATAGGGTGTTTCTGAATAAATTCTGAAAATTGGCAATAAAACGGGGCCTTTGTAAAAATAAATTTTCAACGGTCAGATGCTCGCTTCCACAAGCTTTTTTAAGGCTTGTCCGAACAGGTTGAAACAGCCGGGTTTCCAGTATTTTCACCGCGCTGGCAGCTTTCTTCCGGAACACACTTTCATCAGAAAAAACCAATGATTTATCCTCTGCAAAAGTGCGTTTATCAGAAATATTTAAAAACGGAGGAAACTTTTAAACCGAAAATTGTTTCCAACGTTTCAGGGCTGTATATTTGCGCCTCGCAATTTTTTTTAACCAACAAGAAAAATGGAAATAAAGGACAGGATACTGGAGCAGTCGATGATCTTGTTTTTGCGCTATGGTATCAAGAGCATAACCATGGATGACATTGCGCGTGAGTTGGGCATGTCCAAAAAAACTTTATACCAATATGTTGATAACAAAGCCGATCTGATCGAAAAGATCATCCGGCAGCATATCGGCAATGAAAAAGCAGCCATCATCGCCATCCGTCAATCCGCCAAAGATGCCATTGAAGAAATGTTGATGATCGCAAGACATGTGATCCGCCTGCTGAGAGAGACCCCTCCCGGCTTGGGATTCGACCTTCAAAAACACTATCGCCCCTGCTGGACACTGATGGAGCGGTTTACCCGAAACCATATTTACAAGATCATCAAAGAAAATATCGAAATGGGGATCGAGCAGGGAATTTATCGCGATGACCTCAATCCCGACATCATTGCAAAAATGTATGTGGCCAAAAATTCAATGGTGGTTGACGAGGAGCTTTTTCCACTTAATCAATATAACAAAGAAAACCTCTTCAATGAATTTATCAATTATCACCTCCACGGAATTGCCTCACCCAAAGGCTTGAAATTATTAGAAAAACATACCAAAGATCAATCATGAAACACCTTTTGATTACCCTTACCTGCCTGGCTGTTTTTTTTCAGGCGAATGCCCAGAACGTAAAAGAGATCACAATGGCCGAAGCCATTGACTATGCGATGAAGAATAACATTTCTGTAAAAAATGCCATACTGGATATCGAAGACGCCTCCGAGCAGATCATCGAACAACGATCTATCGGAATCCCCAGAGTTTCCGGAACTATCGACTGGAACTATGCCCTGGCATTGCCCGTATCGCTGATCCCAAACGAATTTATCGATCCTTCTGCTCCTCCCGGTGGATTCACCGCGCTCAGGTTTGGAACACGCAACAACTTCACCGCCGGCTTGGAAGCCAGGACGCTACTGTTCGACTTTTCTTATCTGACAGGGCTGAAAGCCGCCAAGAAATACAAGGTTTATTCTTCGGCACAATTCGCTCAGCAACAATTCGACGTGAAATACCAGATCATCGAAGCTTACCTCCCCGCGCTCATCATCCAGGAAAACATCGAAACGGTAAAGAAAAATATCAGCAACATCGAAAAGCTTCGAAATGAAACCAAAGCCTTATACGACGAAGGCTTCGTAGAACAACTGGACGTTGACCGACTCGACCTTACGCTGGCTAACCTCGCTACCGAACTCGAAAACCTCAACAACCAGGCTGCCATCGTTTACAACTTTCTGAAATTCCAAATGGGCTACCCCATGGACGAAGATATCGTAGCGGCAGATGATATGGAAACGCTGTTCATGCTCGCAGAGGAAGAAGAGCTTAACGCTTCCGTAAATTATGAGCAAAAACCCGAATACAGGGCTTTACAACTCGGCAGAGAACTCAACGAACTCAACATCACCCTCAACAAAGCCGGGTACTACCCAAGCCTTTCGGCGTTTGCTACCCTCCAGGGGCTGGCACAAGGCGACGACATCATCAACGACCCTATCTGGTCTTCAAATTCATTCGTCGGATTGACATTGAAAGTGCCGATCTTCGATGGCCTCGAGAAAAAAGCCAAAGTCAACCGCGCAAAACTCGACCTTGCCAACGTGATCAACCGGCAGATCGAACTGGAAAGAGCTATCAACCTCGAAGTGCAAAACGCAAGAACCAACTACCGCAGCGCCATGGAAAGGTGGCAGAATCAAAAAAAGAATGTGGAATTAGCTGAAAGAATTTACGAAACCACACAGATCAAATACCGCGAAGGTATAGGCTCAAGCGTGGAGATTACGCAGGCTGAAAGCAGCCTCTTCGATACGCAATCCATTTTTATTAAAACAAAATACGATCTGCTGGTTGCAAAAATGGCGCTCGACAAAGCCCTTGGAAAATGATCCAAAAGTAGTTATAAGACTGAATTCATGAGTTATGGGTTAAAAGTTATAGGTTATTGACCAAAACACCATAATACCAAATCGAAGCGCAGCGAAGATCCCGATGAAATCGGGAACACCAAAACACCAAAACACCAAAACACCA
>CAZKDA010000326.1:0-3680 GCA_964551455.1 uncultured Saprospiraceae bacterium | reverse complement strand
CCTGTATTTGTAAAATAGTTTTATTGGTTAACATCCCGTTTTCTGAAATCAGTTCAAATCCTTTTTTAGAGTATTGACCACAGCAATTTGGAGTTACAGTAAGTCCATTACAGAAGTTTCGGAAGATGATGACAAATACAGAAGCCATTTAGAACAGTTTTTTAATCTGAAAAAGAAATTGCGGAAATTAGGAAGTGGTGCTGAAGGAATTGTTTTTACCGATGACAATTCTGTTTACAAATGCTATTTCAATATTCTTGACAACGAATGGGAATTTCTAAAATCAAAATCTGAAAGTTTCAGCAATAGTGACTTTTTAGAAAAAATTGAATGTTTTGAGACAGATGATTTTCGTTTTATCCGTTATCCGTATCACCATTTCCAACCACTACAAAATATCAAGATTTCACAGCTTACTGCATTTTTGAAATTTTGTAAGCAAAATGATTTTGTCTTTACCAATATAAAACCGAGCAACTTCATTCAAACCAGTTCAGGGGACATCAAATTGATTGATTACGGCAAGTCATTTGAACCGTTCAATCAGGAAAAATTTTTAAATACAATCAAACGAGCTTTTTTGCTTTACAAAAATCCTACAACGAAAAGTGAGGATTTTCTAAAACTTACAGCAAGAATAAATGTTGGCGATGAACCAACTGAAATAAAAGGTTGGGAAAAACTTTGGAGAGCAGTCGAGCCAAGAAAAAAAGAAGAAATCTTAGACGCAGAAATTGTTTCAACCATTAAGAAGTATAACCCCGAAAAAGTTTTGGATTATGGTTCAGGTAAATGCAAAACATCGAAGCAGATTGAAGATGAAACACCTGCAAAAGTTTTTGTTTATGATATTAATGAAAGTGTATTAACTGCCAGATGCAATGATTTTCAGAGATACTTTCCAAATGACAGCACATTTGATAACACTTTTGATTTGGCGTTACTCAATCTTGTTTTATGTGAAGTTGACAACGAAACCTTGAACAACATTTTATCAAACATAAAAACGGCATTGAAAAAAAACGGAAAACTGATCGTATCGGTTTGTAATCCTGACTTTGCACACGTTCTCAAGACAGAGTTTCAAAACAGAAATTCAATTCCACAATCAAACGCCAACGAAGAAATAATCACAAAAACCTGCATTTATACAGGAAATAAAAAAGTTGAGCATCACCGCCCAACCGAAAACTATCTGCGACTATTCAAACAAGAAGGTTTCAACATAACTAAAGTAACAGACACAGACGGAATAAATCTTGAAACACTTGAACCTGCATCGGATTTTAAAATATTTGTATTGACGAGTGAAAAATAATTTGCCATACCAGCCATTCATTATTCTTGGAACTGCAAGGACAGGTTCAACAATGATTTGGAGCTATCTCAACTCACATCCTGACATCCTTTGTTTAAGAGGTGTTTATGGCTCAACAAACAAAATCAACTTTGGTAAATTTTATGGCGAACTACCCGAAGAATATCACTCATCAGAACTGATAAAACTAAGAAACGAAAGACCTATTGAGTTTCTTGAAAACTATGTTTGGAAAGAATACTCTGAGCTATTCAAAGCGGTTGGCTTTAAATATTTCTACGACCACGATAGACATCTATCAAACAAGGAAGAAGTAATAAGCTACTTTAAGACAAACAAAGCAATTAAGTTTTTGCACTTAAAAAGGGATAACCTTTTAGCGACAATGTTTTCTTACAAACGTGCATTAGCACAACAGCAATGGACTAAAGCCAATAATGACTTTCGGACTTCAATTACCGTTCAGGAATGTAACAACTACTTTCAACAAATTCTTGATAACCAAAAGCGATTTGACGAGATGTTCTCAGACAGAACCTTACAAGTAAGTTATGACAATCTTTTAAAAGCAACCGAGCGAATACTTCAAGAGGTTTTGGACTTTATTGGAGTTAAAGCAGTATCACTTGCAACAGAGACAAACAAAAACAGGGAAACAAAACTTTCTGACTGCATTACAAATTACACGGAACTGAAAAACCATTTCAAAAGCACCGATTATGAAAAATACTTCAATGAATAATCCACGCAGCATTCACACACATTGCCAAGCCACGCAAGCCAACACTAAAACCAAAGCTTGGCAAAGAGTGTGTCTGCCCAACCACAAGGATGAAAAAGAAACAACCAAGACACAACATTGTATAAGAGCAATAGCGGGTAAAGTGGTAAATTTAAGGTCTGTACATTTATTAAAATTTTGTGGTGGCGGACAGGTAATTGCCTTGAAATCCGCTACTGCTCATACACTTGACCAACCGCCGATAACCAAGCAACAAACAGAATGATACATAGTAAGATTACACCATACATCGAATTAAAAAGCAATAGAGTATCTATACTGGACGCTGCAAAAAAAATACAATTGAGTTTTATAGACAACTGTCAACAGTAGAACCAAAATTTAGACAAATCAAACTTAACTATCTGTCTAGATTTTTGGGGGAAGAACACACCGAAATGTATCCGTGAACAAGTTTATTTTCAACATTTAATATAGCCACTAAATTATTTTTATATATTGCCAGAAAGCTGTCGTATGTTTTACCAGCTCTCCAGGAATGACCGGAAAATCACTGGCACCATTGCACTTGATGGCTCCAAAAGCATCAGCAACCGCGTGCTGATCATCGCTGCACTCTGCGGCGAAAATGTCCGGATCGATCACCTTTCCAACTCAAGAGATACACAAACTTTAAAAAAACTTTTACACAGCAAAGAAAGTGTGCTGGACGCAGGCAATGCCGGAACCACCTTCCGGTTTATGACGGCTTACCTTGGATTGCAAGGCGGAACCCAGGTGCTTACCGGTTCGCAAAGGATGAAGCTGCGTCCGATAGGGATCCTCGTTGATGCTTTGCGGCAATTGGGCGCTTCGATAGAATACCTTGAAAAGGAAGGATTTCCTCCTTTAAAGATCGGCGCCCCTCAGATCGGCGACACTAATTTTTTAACAGTATCTGCCCATATCAGCAGCCAGTTCATTTCTGCTTTGTTAATGATCGCTCCGGCGTTGCCAAACGGATTAAAGCTGCAACTGTCCAACAAGGTTGTTTCGCAGCCATACATCGAAATGACTTTAAAGCTGATGGCTTTTTTCGGGATTCAGTATGAATGGAAGGATGACCTGATCTCCATTCCTCCTCAAAAATACAAAGCCGGAAATTTTACCGTGGAGGCCGATTGGTCTGCTGCTTCTTATTTTTATGCTTTAACTGCTTTTGCCGATGAGGTTGATCTGTATCTAACCAATTTGTGGCAAAACAGTGTTCAAGGCGATTCGGTCATTGTGCAGATCATGGATCAATTTGGTATTGCAACCACATATACCGACAATGGCATCCGCTTGCGAAAATCCGGCAAGCCGGTTTGTAAAAGTTTTGAATGGGACTTTACAACATGCCCTGATCTGGCGCAGACGATGGCGGTGGTTTGTGCGGGCTTTGGCACGAAGGGGATTTTCAATGGTCTTGAAACCTTGCGCCTGAAAGAAACCGACCGCATCGCTGCCCTCCAGGCTGAGTTGGAAAAGCTGAAAGTTACATTTTCCGGTAAGCCTGAAACTGACCGTTATTCCCTGACAGGAGTTGCACAACTCAATTTCCCGCGCATTCAAACCTACGACGACCACCGCATGGCGATG
>CAZKDA010000325.1:0-3707 GCA_964551455.1 uncultured Saprospiraceae bacterium | reverse complement strand
CATAAAAAAATCACAGGTGGCAAAAAATGGTTAAATCCATTTTATCTTTGTATTGCTTGCCATTTTACCCGATCTCAGGCATGCAGGTTAAGGTTTTTCAAATCCACCATAACTCACGTTAAAAAAAAATTCCCGAAGTAAAACTCCGGGAATAGTTGTTTAAAAAAATAGGCAAATATAAAGTGTAACTGATTATTCGATTTTAATTTTTTTAACGATAGAATGGTTTCCTTTTCTGATCACCAGGAAATATATCCCGGGAGTTCTGATGAATGGCGTGATGGTCATCTCCGTATCATTGATGTCAACATTGATGAGGGCTTCTTTACCTGAAATATCTGTCATTTTTACCGAGGCGCCTTCGAAGGTCGTTTTGCTTTTAGCTGTAAAGCTGGCGCCGAGCATCGACACCGGATTGGGGGCCAGGGCTACAGGCGCAATTTCATTTACCAGCGCTTGCAAGTCAACCTTTTCGACATGGCTGTGATCATAAGTGCCGTTGAGGTCTGTTTGCCGGATGCGGTAATAATTCATTCCTTTCAGCGGCTCGGTGTCGAAAAATTCGTACTGTCCGGCGCCCGGCGAGATTTCAGAACCGGGAACGATTTCAAGCGATTCCCATGCCGTCATGTCTTTTGATCTTTCTACGGTGAAAAAGTCGTTGTTGTATTCAGATTCGGTGATCCACCTGATGCGGACATCTTCTCCGACCTGCTGGGCATAAAAGCGAATAAATTTGACCGGAAGCTCTTTGGAAATGGTTGTTGAAGCCATTGCAAGAATCCCGGTGGAAAGAAATAAAGTAATAAGTAAAAAAGATTTTCTCATAGATTTATACATCGTCATTAATTGGTATTACGATAAAAAATTAGTTGCCAACAGCTTGCATTTCAAAACAGGGTATCCGTTAAAAAATGCAAAAAATAATTAACCGGGAGTAAGTCAGCGGGGAGTCTGAATTTTGGGAGTGTCTGAGGTCTTTTTCAAAGTCATTCAAACGAATCTGACAAAATCAATAACTGTTCCATATCAGCAATTTTTAATTTGATCCGGATAAGCCCATTGGAAAGGTAGTTTTGTATTTTTGGACATAAACTAAAAAAACGATAATTGAAACAGAAGGCCATTTTAATCGAATTGCAATATCTGCCGCCAATCCGGTATTTTGCCACGCTGTTTTCGTTTGAGAAGATTATTATCGAACAGCATGAACATTATGTAAAAAGAAGCTACCGCAACCGCTGCCATATCGCCACGGCAAACGGTATCCAGCGGCTTTCCATACCGCTGAAAAAAGGAAAAAATGAACAACAGCCTATCCGCGAAGTCCGCATCTCATACGATGAAAATTGGCAAAAAAACCATTGGTCGGCAATATGTACCGCATACAGCAATGCACCATATTTTGAGCATTATGAAGATATTTTTCAACCGTTTTTTTCCCGGAAGTTTGAATTTTTATTCGACCTGAATGTGGAATTATTGCAAACGACCCTGGAAATCCTGGATATTCGGAAACGTCTGGAACACTCCGCTATTTACGAAAAAAATGTTCCGCCTTTGGTTTTGGATTGCAGAAATGAAATCGTTCCACGATCCGGGAATAAGCTGGAAGCACCGGGCTTCAAAGCTGTAAAGTATTCCCAGGTTTTCGAAGAAAAAAATGGTTTTATACCTAATTTGAGTATCTTGGATTTGATATTTTGCACAGGCCCGCAGGCTTCTTTTTATATTGAAAGAGTTAGACATCAGATGCCAGACATCAGATTTTAGACACCAGACAAGGAATTCGTAACTGTGAACCGGACACCGGATCGTATCCCGCTTTTTGGAGAAAAAGCGGGACGACACAGTCGGGACACCGGATCGTAGCGAAGCGAAGATCCCGACACAGTCGGGACACCGGATACCGGACACCGGACACCGGATACTATGAAAAAACTTACTTTTGCTACCAATTTTTTTCTGAACATAGCCATAAACTATGAGCGAAATCCTCAACAAAAACCTTCAGGCTATCCGTAGCAGGATCGATCAGATCGTCATGGAATTGCATGACCTGTGTGTCGGGATCAGGCACGAAGAACTGGCAAAAACCGTTAGCGAGCTTCGCAACCGGATCAATGAACCTTTTATGTTTGTCACTGTCGGTGAAGTAAAAGCCGGTAAAAGTAGTTTCATCAATGCGCTGCTCGACACAGGGAAAGAGATTTGCAAGGTAGCGCCGGCACCGATGACCGACACGATCCAGCAGGTGATCTACGGCGAAAAAGAATCGGAGGTGCAGATCAATCCATATTTGAAAAAAATTACACAACCCGTCGAGATTCTGAAGGAAATCGCCATTGTCGATACGCCCGGCACTAACACCATCATCGAACATCATCAGGAGATCACCGAGCGGTTCATCCCTGCTGCCGACCTTATCGTTTTTGTGTTTGAAGCCAAAAACCCGTACCGGCAGTCGGCCTGGGATTTTTTCAATTTCATCAAAGATGACTGGCGAAAGAAAACCATCTTCGTGCTGCAACAAAAAGACCTGATGAACGCCGAAGATTTGGCTATCAATGAAAACGGTGTCCGGGATTATGCAGTCAAAAAAGGCATTTCGGATCCGCTGATATTTTCGGTATCGGCCAAGCTCGAAATAGAAGGCAATAAGACGGAAAGCGGTTTCGAAACCATAAGCCGTTATATCCGCGACAACATCACCGGCGGCCAGGCTCCTTTTCTGAAACTCGCCAATAATGTGGAAATTTCCCGCAATATCAACGAAAGGATCCAATCGGGTGTCCACGATCGCCAGCTTCAACTAGACACGGATCTGGCTTTCCGGGAAGACATCACCCAAACCCTCGACGAACAGGAAGAAAAGTCGAAAAAGCAGGTAAACATGCTCCTCGAGAATCTCCTGGCGGCGTATGACAATATCACCGCTAAAACCGGAAAAGAACTCACGGGCGGTTTGTCTTTTTTTTCCTTGTTGCGGCGCTCCTTCGTTTCCATTTTCAACAAAAATGCTTCTGCAAAGGAATGGCTCGATGGACTGGCCAATGACCTGGAAACCAACCTGAACGAGGCTTTGAAAAACAAATTGAACGAAGGCGTAGCTGACATCGCCGACAGCATCCAGCAAATGGCCAAACTCATCGACCTGAAAATCAAAACCAGTTCGACCATTTTGAAAAACAACCACGAAATTTTCAGCAATATCGCCGAACGGCGCACGAATGTCCTGAACGAGCTTCAGGAGGCTTTTTCCCGGTTTATGAATCGCGCTGAAAATTTCACGGATGAAAGCCTTTTCCCCGGAAAGGGAGGCCTGGCCTCCAACATCACCACAGGCAGCGGGATTGCAGCCATCGGCGTCATCCTGATGGTCGTCACGCAGGGAGCCGTCTTTGACATTACAGGCGGAATTCTTACCACAGTTGGCGTCTTGTTCGCCGGTGTAGCCGCAGGCCTCAATCGCCGCAAGATCATTCACGGTTACAATACCGAAATCGCTAAAGGCCGCGATCAGATCGAAGCAGAAGTTTCAGAGAAACTGAACACCTACATCCAACACATCAAAGGGAAGATCGACGCCAATTTTAATGATTTTGATGCATTACTGGAAAAGGAAGCGGAGCAGATCAAAAGCCTGACTGCCCGACAGCTTTCCATCACGGAGCGGCTGGATGCCATTGAAAAAGAAATCAGCGCTT
>CAZKDA010000324.1:0-3746 GCA_964551455.1 uncultured Saprospiraceae bacterium | reverse complement strand
ACGCCTTCTCTCCGAACAATGACGGTGTCAACGACGTGTTCATGATCTTTGCCAACGACCGCAGAGTAAAACAGATCAACTCCTTCCAGGTCTATGACCGATGGGGCGAGCAGGTTTATCTGGCCAATAACTTTGAGCCTAACAATCCGGTTTTCGGATGGGACGGCACATTGGACGGAAAAGCGCTTAACCCAGCTGTGTTTGTTTATTGGGCGGAAATTGAGTTCATTGATGGTGTTAAGATCATGTACAAAGGAGATGTGACTTTGACCAAATAATAGATTGTTACGTATTTGAAAGGAAGGTGAATGCAGGGACAATGCATTCACCTTTTCTTTTTCAATCAACGCTTTTTGTGATTTATCAGCCACATTGGCTCAGTCGAAAGTGTAATTGGATATAAAACATTTCGATTGCTATGCAAAAGCCTGTTTTTTTGGATGAAACCATGGGATTTTTTACACTGATTTTTAGTAGATTTAGGGAATCTTAAACCTCTTGATCTATTGTGCGAATCAGACATTTAGTGCTCACGTAATCTTTTGCTGAGATGATCTTTGATTTTATCGCCCTCTTTTATTACTGATAATTTTGGCGTTTTAAAAAAAGTCAATTAAACATCAGCGAATAAATTACCGATTGATATATCAATTCAATGTTGGCTCAACCAAAACTTCTGAACATGACCATTTTTACATTCAGACACCTTTCCTTTTTAAGTCTGTTTTGTTTGTATTTCAACCTTCCTATTGTCAAGGGGTTTTCAACAGTGGATGAATGTTCAGACAATGAGGTGGTCGAACTACAGCAGGATCATTCACGGCATACGGTTTTTATCTCAGAAGCCGTACAAAATATTTCCATTTGCAATTTAAAACCCGGTAAAAAGTACAGCATTATTGTAAACAGCTTTGAGCAAAATCCCGATTGCATTTTTGAATTGACGCATACAAAAGACTTTCGCGCTGAAAATTTTATCTCGGATTCCAATCAACTTGAATTTAAAGCATCGGAAAGCTGTATGGATTTTGTGATCCGAAATGCCAACTGCATCCCGAATGACATTGAATATCCTGTTGCAATTTCGGTTTCGTGTAAAAACTGCGAATCCGACGGCATTCAAAACCTGCTGCAAATGGCCGGGATAGCTACCAATTCCAACTATACTACCCAACAATTGATAGAAGATGTCCTGATCGGTGGCGGCTGTTTTGAGGTTTCAAATGTAAGCCCCATCGGCAATGCTGCCGGGAGAGGGGTTTTTACAAATGGCGCCTCATCAATCGGTATTGACGAAGGAGTGATCCTGGCTTCCGGCAACATTGCCAATGCTCACGGGCCAAACAATGTCACCAACATCACCACCAATTTTGGCGATGGTTCCGGCGACCCGGACCTCGACATCCTCTCCGGTGGTAATGTCTATGATGACGTTGGGATTGAATTCGATTTTGTCCCCATGCAGGATATGATCGAGTTCAACTACGTGTTTGCCTCCGATGAATATTGCGATTATGTCAATACATCTTTCAATGATGTATTCGGATTTTTTATCAGTGGCCCTGGAATAAACGGAGGATTTACGCTCGGCGCAGAAAATATTGCATTGATACCGGGAACCAATTTGTATGTTTCAATTAATAATGTGAACATACAAACCAACTCAGCTTACTATGTGGATAATGTGCCTTTGGGACAAAACCAACAGGGGCCTTTCGCATGTACCGTTGATCTGTCTCAACAAGGGTATGCAATCAACGACATTGAGTACGATGGTTTTACTACCGTCCTGACCGCCCAGGCTAATGTGCAGATTTGCGAAACATATCATATTCGGATGGTCGTTGGAGATGTTACCGACAGAATTTTTGATTCGGCGGTATTTCTGGAAGCCAATAGCTTTAACGCCGGAGGCGAAGCCTCAATGAGCTTTGACATACCCGGCATCGAAACAAATGGTTTTGCTTATGAAGGATGCTCCGATGGTTATATCCTTATTGAAAGACCTGCCGAAGCTAACCTGAGTGTCGATCTCATTGTAGAATTTTCAGTCGATCCGTCAAGTACAGCTACCAGTGGAGAAGATTTTTCACCCTTACCGCTTTCCGTCACCATTCCTGCCGGACAAACTCAGGTAATCTTGCCTTTGGAAATCTATGACGACGGCCTTGCCGAAGATATTGAAACGCTGATCCTCAATCTTGTAAATCCATGTAGCTGTGACGAAGCCAACGTTGAAATTCTGATTTCCGATGTAGAACCATTGGCCGTTGCAACTCCGGACATGGAGTTTTGCAGTGAAACCGACTCCGTGCAGATTGCCGCAGTTGCCAGTGGCGGTGTTATGAATTATACTTATGAATGGAGTCATGGAATGATTACTCCCGCATTCACGGCTCCGGTTGCTCCCGGCACAAATACCTTCACAGTTACCGTCACCGACGAGTGCGGAAATACGGAAACTTCGACTTCAACGATCATCGTCCACCCATTGGAGACTGCCGAAATCGAAGGCCTGGTAGAAGTGTGTAACGGAATCCCCGATAACAACCTGACGGTTACTTTTGAAGGCGAAGGCCCTTGGGACCTGGTAATCCTTTTTGACGGAACCCCTGTCGATTCTTTTGAAGGCCTTACGGAAAATCCTTTTATTTATCAGCCTGTGGAGGCTGGCGCTTACACACTCGGTTCCATGTTCGCTGGAGGTTGCCAGGGTGAAGCAGGAGGTGAAGGAACTGTGTCGGAAAATATCCTTTTGCTTACTCCGGAGCCTTTAGCTGTAAATTGTTTTGGTTATGACAACGGCGCTGTTTTTTTAACCGTCGAAGGTGGAACATCCAACTATACCTTTGTATGGAGCAATGACACCTACGAACAAAATGCTCAAAACCTGGGGCCGGGCATCTATGCCGTAACGGTCACCGATGAGAATGGCTGTACTGAAGAAACTTCGGTTGAGGTCTTTGCTCCTGATGAGATCATTGCCACGGCAGTCGAAACACAAGGAGTAAATTGCTTTGATCCCAATAGCGGCGCAGCGCAACTGGTCGTTTCGGGGGGAACTCCGGGCTACACTTTTCAATGGGAAAGCGGATCGATTACAGAGGCGCCGCAAAATTTAAGCGCCGGGCTTCATTCCGTAACCGTAACCGACGCTAACGGCTGTACAAAAGATGCGGTTGTTGATATTTCGATTGAGTCCGCTTCACCAATTATTGAAACCGGAGTGTCCGGAATACTTACCTGCGACATCCAGGAAGTTACACTTTTTGGTAGCAATCCCGATGGTGAAGAAATTTCGTACGACTGGTTTGATGAAAATGATACTTTTATCGGAAATGGCGAGCAGATTGGTGTCAATACAACTGGCATTTATACCCTTGTGGCTACCAATGTCGAAAATGGTTGTACTACAGAAATGACCATCGGTGTGGACGAAAACCTCCAGGCGCCCATCGCCACAATCGCTCCTGCCGGTGTTTTAAACTGTATAATTACCACCATACATCTCGATGGTAGCGCCTCAAGTACAGGGAATAACTTTTCTTTCGAATGGTTCGACGATACAAACACGACCATTTCCAGCGATCAGGATGTGGTGATTGGTGATCCCGGAGTTTATTCCCTTCTCGTTACAAATACCGAAAACGGCTGTACAGCTATGGATTTCGTAACCATCGTTCCCGACACTAATCTTCCGGTTGCGGAAGCGGGATTGGGAGGAACGCTGAACTGCAATGTCGATG
>CAZKDA010000323.1:0-3759 GCA_964551455.1 uncultured Saprospiraceae bacterium | reverse complement strand
GCGCTTTTGTTAATTCCATTAGTTTTGATCAGGCCAAATGGAATTATGGTTTTGATCCCTTTATATCTGTTTTACCTTGAAAGGAATGGCATTATGGATGGATTTAAAACCTGTTGGAAAAAGCTCTATGGTTTAAAAAATATGCTTACTTCATTTGCTTTTGTAACCGGGCCAATAGTTTTCCTGCTATATTGTTATTATCAATATGAAATGACGGGGCATTTTTTTGCGTTCAGTGTCGCTCAAAAGGGATGGAATAAAGAGTTCGTGTTTCCTTTGTTTTCATTATTTAACCGGGGAGATATAGCAACCAAAATAAACTCTGTTTATACGATCATTGCGATGGGTTACGCGGTATATATTTGGAAAAAATTACCCCTGAGTCTAAATGCTTTGATCTGGATTAATATACTCTTGCCTTTGAGCGCCGGCTCAGTAATGTCAATGCCGAGGTATATTTCGGTTGTTTTTCCTTTATTTTTAATATTATCCACTTCGATTTACAATGTGAAATATAAACATCTGATTGTTCTTTTACTTTTGATCCTGCAGCTAATTACTTTCTATCCGTGGTTGATTAGACACCCGGTTAGTTTTTAATTATACTTGTTCACGGATAAACCCGCCCGCCCCCAGACGTCGGGCGGGTTAGTGTAATTTAAATTTCGGGGGCACTTGAAGTGACCCCGTAACTAAATTCTTAATTGCCGGATGTATGCTTTGTCGGGCATGATGGTGATCGGAAAATAAGGTTGTTGAAAATTGAAAAATAATCCATGTTTCAAATTTGAGCGACTACGCTGTGGTCAGGATACATTTCAACATTGTACGCTAACGTAATTTGACCACACTGTGGTCAGATCGTTTTTAATCAAGTTGTATTACGGTAGAAATCTTTTTGAAGGAGCTATTGATGTCACTCGCAATCTTTATTGCAAAGCATCCCAGTTGATTTTTCTGTGTGTTTGAAAATGTAGCCAGGCTGCATCTCTAATCAAATCCTCGAATTTTTTTTCTTTCAAACCGCTCGCGCCGCCTCTCTGAGGTGGTGTGGAGCATTTCTCCCACCTTAAGGTGCATAAGTTCACACCCAAAACTTAGTCTTCAAAATCCGGTAAAGAATAATCATATCGATGGCCCGCTCCGGCAAGAGGCCTTGAAAAAGCTACTTGCGATCTTAAAAAGATCACACTGGCGGCGATTTTTTGTTACATGCAGGCATTTTATTTTCCCGTATGATCTTCGATCCAATTAAGTATTGAATTGTAGTCAAAGTTGCCGGAAGCAATTCCGATTACAAATTGGAATTTTTCTTCTTCGGTGGCCTCAATATCCATGTTTTTTTCGAGTAATAACAACCGCATCAAAACATAACCAACCCGCTTGTTTCCATCAACGAAAGGATGGTTTTTTACAATGCTTTCGATTAGCGCAGCAGCCTTTTTTTTAGGACTTGGATATAATTCCTTATTGTCAAAAGTTCCAAAGGGGCGGGCTAGCGCAGCTTCGAGCGCTTCCAAATCCCGGATGCCCAAACTTCCTCCAAAATGATCAATTAGAATTTTATGAATGCTTAGAACATCTTTCAATTCTATCATTCAGCAAGTCTTTTAAGTAGCTGTGTGTCTTCTTTTAAGATTTTACCTAAATTTCTGGAAATCTGTAATTTGGACGAGTCGGTTTTTTGAACCTCCTTGAGGTATTCAAGTACAGCATTTAAACTTTCATCGGAAAGGCCGGAAAGTATTTTTTGGATTTCAGCGTTTAACTCTTGCCTGCTCATACTGATTGCTTTATTTCTTTAAACATATTCTTGAATACAATTTACAAAATTCCAAGCAATTCCACTTACTGCTCCATTCCTTTTTGCGCTTAACGCCAACGGTCTTGTATAAAAGCCGTAGTTTGGATTAAGCCATCCCCTCGCGCCGCCTCTCTGAGGTGATGTGGAAATTTCTCTTTGCCTCTGGGTTCATAATTTTATTATTGCAGCCAACGATAGGCTATGCAACGTGCCAGCAAACCTGCCCGTTCCGTCAGGCGGGTTCGCCGTGAGCGTAGGCTTGAAGCGAACCAGCCCGTTCTGTTCAGGCGGGTTTGCCGTGGGCAGGGATCGCTGGCATGTGTGTATAGCCATTGTTCTGTGCTGGCTTTACTCTTTATACAATTCAAAATTTCGATTCTCAAAATATCCAAGTACAATTCCTGGCACACTAAAAGAATCAGTATATTCATAGTGATTCCACATTTTCATAAGATTATCTTGTAATTCAAAATAATATTGCCCTAAAATTAAATCACCACCACAATCTACCAATGGATTACATTGGCAAAAGCATGGGCATCCATCGGAGGTAAATGAAATTTTATCTTCTTCAATTTCAACTGAGCCAGTGCAATTTTCATCCTCACCAAAAGGAGGTCTTTCAAATTGGTAATTCCAAATAGAAACACTTAAATCGAATGTATCCGTCATTTCATTTGATAAACTACCATTAAATGAATATTGTCTTGATATAGTTATCAATCCTTCATAATTCCCATCGAATTCAGAGCTTTCAGAGTTGGAGATAAGTTCATTTTTGTCGCAGGATAACAAAGTAACTAATGAGAGAATGATTGGAATAAGAAGTAATATTTTTTTCATGATGTCTTAAATTTTAATGAACACTTTTTATAATAAGACTCTAATAAATTAAAGAATAGTTGGGAGTGGTACTCTAAATTTTTGCTTGCACAGAACATTTGGCTATCCGAATTCCATAAATTCCTCCCATATCCACCCCTTAATATAACAAACCTCTTTCAATTCAAACAAAATTCCTCCACTTATTTAACCACAACTTGCGCTGCCCACTGCCTGCCACGCATTGCGTGGGCGGTATCACCGCAGCAAAGTAACACTCCCACTACGCATCCCATCGATCAGCTCACCCCGTCCGGAGATGAAGCGGTATTCCAGGAGATAAACATAGACGCCGGGGTTGTTTGCTTTGGATCTGACCATGCCGTTCCAGGTGGTTTTGGGGGATTGGCTTTCGAAGAGCAGGCCGCCCCAGCGGTCGAAGATTTTGAGGTTGAAACGGTCGAATTCGCAGAGTGTATATACGGCAAAGGCATCGTTGATGCCGTCGTAATTGGGGGAGAATGAATTGGGAATGTATATGGCGCATTCGTCGCAATCTTTGAAGTCGATGGATACCCGATCGGAGGCTACGCCGCATTCGTTGGCCACCAGCGCGGTATAAACGCCGGCTTCCGAGATTACGAACTCCGGGGCTTCGCTGCCATCCTGCCATGCGATTTGCCACAAGGAATCCAAACCGCCGCCAATGCTCAGGGTCATTTCATCGTCGTTGCAAATCGTAGTGTCATTGCCCAGATCAACCACCGGAAGCGGGAGATATTCAACCGAAATGGTATCGCTGTCAAAGCATGCTCCGATGTTCACATCGACAAAATAGGTACCCGCTTCCGCCACATCGAGCCAGGGTTCCGTTGAGCCATCCTGCCAGGAATACGTAGCCAGGGGGTTGATAATAGTGGTCAAATACAATTCTTCCTCCTCACAAAGCAAGGTGTCGTTTCCCAGTTCCACAGAGAAAACTTCGTTAGTCAACGCAAGGCTGATCGTATCACTGCCGAAATCACAACCTGTCAACACTTCCAGCCAGTAGGTTCCGGCCTCGCCGACTTCCAGCGAATCTGCCGTTGAGCCATCCGACCAGAGGTAGTGATCCATGCCCGGCGGCCCTTCAA
>CAZKDA010000322.1:0-3954 GCA_964551455.1 uncultured Saprospiraceae bacterium | reverse complement strand
GCACCAAATTTGATCTCGGAGTGGCAGTTTATTCAATCAGAGACCTGGAAAAATTATGTGGTATAAAAGCCCACACCATCCGCATTTGGGAACAAAGATATGGCGTGATCAAACCGAACCGCACCGACACCAACATCCGCTATTACCAGGATGCCGATCTCAACCAACTGCTCAATATCGTAGTACTCAACCGCAATGGGCATAAAATCTCGGAGATCGCCAAAATGTCGCCGAAAGAAATTGCCGAAAAGGTTTCTTCCATTTCTGACATCAACCTCGAACCCGGCTTTCAACTCGATGAACTAACCCTGGCGATGATCGAAATGGATGAGTACAAATTTGATCACATTTTGAAAATCAATATCGAAAACCTGGGATTTGAAAAAACAATGTTGCAGGTCATCTATCCGTTTTTGGACAAGCTCAGCGTTTTTTGGCTCACAGGCTCCGTCAACCCCATCCAGGAAAACTTTATATGCAACCTCATCCGGCAGAAAATAATCGCAGCCATCGACAAAGAGCCGGTAGCCAATCCGCAAAATTCCAAAAAGTTTTTGATCTATTTGCCGGAAGGCGAAAACCAGGAACTTAGCCTGTTGTTCCTGCATTTTTTGTTGAAAACCAGGGGGCATTGTGTCATTTATCTCGGACAAAATATCGGGATCAATGACTTGGCCGATTCATGCAATATCAACAAGCCGGATTTTATTTATACAATAATTACCGAAACCTTTGCAAAACATTCCGTTCAGAAATATATCGATGAATTGTCTGCAAATTTTGATTATTGCCGCATACTGGTTTCCGGCTACCAGGTAATCGCTCAAAATGTCCTTTCATCCGGCAATGTCACGGTACTGAACAGCTTGGACGACACCATCACTTTTCTGAACCAGGTAAAATAACAGGTTGCATTTTTGGCAATTTCAATTGGATTATCCGCAACTCAGGATTATTTAATACTTTTGAAACTCAAAATTTAATCACCTACAAACTCCACAAACATGAAAATTATACCCAATTTATTTTTACTCCTGCTCGGGATCAGTCTGATTTATTCCTGTAACAATGCGCCCGAAGGTGAAGCCGCCAAAACGGAAGAAGCTTCCGAAACCACCGCTACCCCTTCATCTGATGCAAAAATCTACGAGGTGACTTCCGGCAAAGTCAACTGGACGGCTACAAAAGTGGGAGGCGTACTCCACGCCGGCGATTTCCAGGTTTCAAAAGGAAAGCTTGCCGTCGAGAATGGTATGGTTACAAGTGGCGTTTTTGTGATGGATATCAACTCTGTAACCGAAACAACTCTTCCTGAAAACCGCAGAGATAGGTTTTTAGGACACCTGAAATCCGATGACTTTTTCAGTGCAGATCAATTTCCCACCGGCCAGTTCGATATCGTTTCCATCACTCCGTTGAGCGGCAATCCGGAAGCAAATTACACCGCAAAAGGCAATTTAACCCTCAGAGGTATCTCAAAGAGCATCAGCTTCCCGGTAATGATCGAAACCTCCGAAAACAAGGTAATGGTGTCATCTCCCAAATTTACCATCAACCGAACGGAATGGGACATCAAGTATGATTCCGCCATCATCGGCACCGCCGCTGACAAGATCATCCACGATGACGTTTCCCTGAGCGTCCAACTGGAAGCAGCTATGCGTTAATTGGTGTTAGGTTATGGGCTATGAGTTATGGGCTGGAGGGTTAGGAGTCAGGAGTTAACTTTTAGCCCATAACTCATAACTTTTATAACTCCTGGCATTTTTTACTATGGACTTCAGGCGACTTTTTGACATTTTCCCTTACCAAAAAGCCATTTATCCAAAAAAAAATGCGCTCGTTCATCGCCTTGATTCAGAATGGGAAAGATTTTCCACTGAAGATTGCCTCTATCAAATCGACTGCGTAAGCGCCGGCTTGCTCGCACTCGGCCTCAAACGCAATGATAAAGCAGCCATCCTTTTCGAGCGGAACAATGCGTTCTGGAATTTCCTGGATTTCGGCCTGCAACAGATCGGCGTGATCGTGGTGCCGGTACATGCTGCCATCGGCGAAAAAGAATTGCAATTTATCCTGGAAGATGCAGGCGTGAAGTTGTGCATCACTTCCTCAGCAAAACTGTACGAAAAAGTGAAAAATGTCGCCACCGATTTTTTAAAAACTCATGAGATATTTTGTCTGGAAAAAACTGGTGATGCACCAGGCTGGAACGAACTCACCACCACTCCCGATCCAAATCACCTCGAAACTATCGAAAGCCTCAGAGCAGCAATAAAAGAAGATGATCTTGCCACCATCATTTACACTTCGGGAGCTTCCGGGATTCCCAAAGGCGTGATGCTTTCGCACAGAAATATCGTCAGTAATATCAAAGCGACGATCTCTCTGGTGCCTGTAAATTTCAAAAAGCGCGTCTTTAGTTTTTTGCCGTTGAGCCACATTTTCGAGCGAATGGTGACTTATACTTACATGGCCGCCGGCGCCTCGGTGTATTACCTGGATAAAAACTCGGACCTCCTCCGCGAGGCCAAAACCATAAAGCCCAATTATTTTACCTGTGTACCCCGGTTCCTGGAAAAATTTTATAGCGGCATACTGGAAAAGGCCGCCGGCATGAATCGCTTCAAACGCTACATCCTGCTTTGGGCAATTGCTTTGGGAGAACAGTTTGGCGATAAAAAAGGCAAGTCGCCCATTTATTTCATCAAGTTGAAAATTGCGGACATCCTGGTTTTCAGGAATTGGCGCAAAGCGCTGGGCGGTAAGGTGGAAGGCATTGTCGTGGGAGCAGCGGCGCTCCAGCCACGGCTCGGGAAGTTGTTTTCGGCAGCGGGAATCAATATCCGCGAAGGTTACGGGCTTACCGAAACATCGCCGGTCATTTCTTTTAACCGCTTTGAACCCGGTGGCGTTCGCTTTGGCACAGTAGGCATTCCTGTTCCCGGCGTCCAGGTAAAAATCGGCCACCCGAACGATAATGGCGAAGGAGAGATCCTCGTGAAAAGCCAGGGCGTTATGGCAGGTTATTACAACAAACCGGAACTGACCTCGGAAGTCTTCGACGACGAAGGTTGGTTTCATACCGGCGATATTGGAAAGATCGTGTACAAAAGATTCCTAAAGATAACCGACCGCAAAAAAGACCTGTTTAAAACAACCACCGGTAAATTCATCTCTCCGCAAACGATCGAAAACCTGCTGAACAATTCGCCTTTTATAGATCAATCGATGATTGTTGGCGCCAATCGTTCTTTTGTCGCAGCGTTGATCGTTCCTGATTTTGATTATCTGGAAAGCTGGTGTGAAAAAAATAATGTGCATTGGACTGCTGCACAATTCATGGTCATCAATCCCAAGGTGGTACGCCATTTCGAGCAGCTCATTAAAGAACTGAACCAGGGTTTGACCAAACAAGAAAAAATCCGAAAGTTTTCATTGTTGCACGAAGAGTGGACAACGGAAAGCGGAGACATCACGCCTACCTTAAAGTTGAGGCGCCCTTATTTGCTGGAAAAATACCAAAAAATCATTGAGGAAATGTTCAAAAACGATTGACCGGGACATTTTTTACAATAAGTATTTGGTCAAAAATAAAGTACTCAAAACTTGTGACTCCGGCTTTGTCCGTTCAATTTTTTTTAGTTTCCAAAGTGTTACTTTCTAAAAGGCTTTATAATAACATATTAAAAAAATAAATGTAGAGCACGGCTTGTTTTTTTAAAACATTATTTAACATTGCAATGTATTTGATTTCAATAGCAAAAAACTAAAACAGCCTATCCGTGATCAGATACACCAATTCCAATAGTTATTCTTTTGTTGAAAACAAGTATCTTGTTTTTTAATTAGCGAGACAGTGGTTATTTCTGCGAGAAAATAACCACCGTTTCGCTAATAAATTCTAAGCCCATGAAAAAAGCATATCTTTTTTTAGTTGTATTTTTTAACCTG
>CAZKDA010000321.1:0-4013 GCA_964551455.1 uncultured Saprospiraceae bacterium | reverse complement strand
CACATCGGAGCGAAGCGTAGATCCCGATGAAATCGGGAACACCACAACACCATAACACCATAACACCAACACCACATGGATCGAAGAGAAACCATCAAATCACTTTTAGCAGGATCGCTTGCCGGAGGATTATTGCTCAACGGTTGCAGGCCGGAGGCAAAGGATACTCAAACTCAGGGGATTTCAGAAACTCCGGAAACCGGCGATTACGGTAGAATCCCGGAAGAAAAAGAACGGGATGCCCGCCTCATGGCAGAGCAGTTTTTCAATGAACACGAACTGGCCACGATTGCAATTTTGTGCGACATCATCCTGCCTGCCAATGACCGCTTTGGCTCTGCAACAGATGCCGGAGTACCCGAATTCATTGAATTTATGGCGAAAGACCTGCCTTATCACCAACTGCCCATCCGCGGCGGACTGATGTGGCTGGACAATCGCGCAAATAAACTTTTTGACAAGGAATTCCAGGCTTGCTCTGATGAGCAACAGATCGCTATTGTCGATGAAATCGCTTATCCGGATAAAGCAACCCCCGAAACGGAGCAAGGCGTCAAATTCTTTTCGCTGATGCGCAATCTCACCCTCACGGGTTATTACACGACTAAAATGGGGATCGACGATCTGGGCTACCAGGGCAACATCGCCAATGTGTGGGACGGCGTACCGGATGATGTGCTCAAACAACACGGCCTGGCTTATGACGAAGAATGGCTGGCCAAGTGCATTAAGCAGGAAACCCGTGGAGAGGTCGCCCAATGGGACGACAGCGGAAACCTTATCAACTGAAGATCATCATGGATAAAATTGAAACTTTCCTCGCCGAATTTCCGGTGAGCATCGAAGTCAATGTGCAATGGGGCGATATGGACGCCGCGCAGCATGTCAACAACACGGTTTACCTGCGTTGGGTGGAAAGCTCCCGCATCGAATATTTCCGGAGGCTGGGTTTTGGCGAAAAGCCGGAAGACAACGAAGTTTGGTTCATACTCGGCTGGCAGGATTGCAAGTATATTTTTCCGGTCACCTTTCCGGATACGGTGATCGTCGGCGTCAAAGCCACGGAGATCGGTCAGGATCGCATTATGCTCGAATCACGGGTTTTCAGCAAAAACCATCAACGCCTGGCCGCCATTTCCAGGCAAACCGTCGTGACTTACAACTATATCGCCATGCAAAAGGCGGAGGTGCCGGAGGAGTTAAGGAGGAAGGTTTTGAAGTTGATGCGGTGAGGGTACATATCCAACCTGACTGTGGGTAGTATAGACCTAAAATGACTAATTTGTATCAGAAATTGAAACTTTTATTCATTACCTTTAAGTTAATACATGTAATTCGGTTTATTTCATTTAAACTAAAATCATGCGAACCATAACAGTTGAATTGCTTAACGATAAAGCACTTATCCTGCTCCAGCAACTGGAACAACTCAATATTCTACGATTGGTCAATGCCGAAAAGCGCTCTGATCCCGACCGGAAAAAAGACTCCAAACGTCAGTGGGCAGGGAGTATCTCCAAAGAGACCGCCAGAAAAATGTTGCAATATACCAATCAAAGCCGTAGCGAATGGGAACGCAATATTTGATGGATACCAATGCCGTAATTGAGTTTTTGGGAGGTGCCATTCCAACCTCCGGCAGTAATTGGTTACAAAATAAAATTGACCATAATCTTCACCACCTTTCCGTAATCAATCAAATCGAATTGTTAGGGTTCAATGGTTCAACTTCTGAAATGCAGGTTCTTGAAGAATTTATTTCTGCTTCCAATGTCATACCGCTTTCTGAAATAGTAGTGCAGAAAACAATAGACCTTCGGAAATCGTACCCGATAAAACTTCCCGATGCGATTATTGCAGCTACGGCTTTAGTTTATAACCTTACTTTGATTACCCGGAATACTTCGGATTTTGACAAAATTACCGGGTTGGCCTGTGTGACTGCACATGACCAAGGGTAATGACCAAAAAATTATACCCAGATTCCTTGTTCCTGGCCCGACATTTCCAAGCAAACCGTCGTGACTTATGATTATGTCGCCATGCAAAAGGCGGATGTGCCGGAGGAGTTAAGGAGGAAGGTTTTGAAGTTGATGCGGTGAGGAGGATTGTGGAAAATTAGGTTATATCCCGAAGTTAAGCAATCGTTACCGAATGGGAACGCGGATTGAATGGATACTTGCAGATTTGCTTCTATTGTATTGGTTAATTGCATAATCTGTGAAAATCCGTTGCATCTGCTCAATCCGTGTTCCTTATGCCACAGAGTACGCATAACTTCGGTTATATTTTTACAAATTCTCTGAAATTGTCGCGGTGAATTACTTTTCCTTCAGCCTTGTAATTTTCAAAAAACGTTTTGGAAAGTTTTACCTGCTTTTTCGGGTTCCATTTGAATTCATAGCCAAATATTTGCTGCCCGACCTCTTCGACATAATCTACTTCCTGCTGTTGAGTAGTTCGCCAAAAGTAGGGCTTCGCCAAGGTCATTTTATATTTATTTTGTTTTAACCTTTCTGAAATTAGGAAGTTTTCCCACAAACCACCTTTATCCTGTCGTAAGTTAAGGTCATTAAAATTTCCGAGTATCATATTCCTGATCCCGTTGTCGTAGAAATAAATTTTCCTGTTCTTTTTGATTTCATTTCTCAAATTGCTGCTAAAGCTACCGAGTTTAAATATTACGTATCCTTTCTCTAATATGTCCACATACTTTTGTACGGTGTTTTTATCCACTCCCACTGTTTGGGCTAACTCATTATAGTTTACTTCACTTCCTATTTGCAATGCAAGTGCTTGTACTAATTTTTCCAAAACTTCAGGTTTTCTGATTTCGGCAAAAGAAAGAATGTCCCGGTATAAATAACTATTTACAAGATTCTTCAGAATTTCCTTTTCATCTCCGGGGTTGTTGAGTACATCTGGATAAAATCCGTAAATCAATCTATTTTCCAACTGTTGTTCGGCTTTCAGATAACCGGCATGATCTTCAAATTCTTCCCAACTGATCGGAAACAATTCGTATTCCCACTTTCGACCGGTTAGCGGTTCATTCAATTCATGGGAAAGCGTAAAAGACGAAGAACCGCTGATCCAAAGCTGAACACCTTTGAACTGGTCTGTTATTATTTTTAAAGTAAGCCCGATACCTTGTATTCGCTGTGCTTCATCAATAAATACTACCTTACTTTTTCCAATGAGGTTGCCGATCTGTTCGGTATTTGGCGTATTTAATAAATTTCGAACTGTCGGATCATCACCATCGAAAAACTTATAATCTGTTCCTTTCAATTCATTGAGAATTAAAGTAGTCTTTCCTACCTGTCTGGGACCGATTACCATAATTGCCTTCCCGGTTCCTACCTTCTTTCTTACGATTTCGGTTAAGGTTCTTGGATACATTTTTTATGTAAAAATAGCATTTTTCGTGATCGTATTCACTTTTCATTATGTTTTTTGGTGATTAGGAGGGCGGCAACAAAAATCGGTCTGATATAGATTCAACATCAAACCTGTGAAGTACTGTGTTAAAATTGCCCAATTAATTAACCGATCAGTGAGATTGATAATAATGCGTCGGTTTATTTTATTCGTCAATTGTTTCATCAAAAAAGTTATCAAACCCTTTTTGACTTAAACCATTTTTCAGTTCCTTGCCTATTGTCCAAATTTCGTATCCTAACTCTAGTGACAATGCTACAAACGGAGTATCTTTTTCATCAATATCTTTTCATAGATGGTAAGCTGATATGAAATTCTCAGTGGAAATATTTTCCTCGTTGACAAAGGTGATTTTATTCAAAATTTTCAGTAAGAACTCGTATGATTCTTCCTCAGAGGCACTTGATCTCATCAATATCCTTTCTTTATCTCTTCTCCCAGTTCTTCAATTGATTCATCGAAATTTATTTTTTGTGCTAAAAATTCCAGCCGAAGATTATCAATGAATTGTAATAACAAATGAGTGTGCTACAAAAAAGTGGAAAACACATATTAAGCTGCTATGTTTAAAG
>CAZKDA010000320.1:0-4027 GCA_964551455.1 uncultured Saprospiraceae bacterium | reverse complement strand
ATCGAAGTTGACTGGCAGAACATCGGTAGGGTTCAGGAGGAAATTCTTTCCATCTGCCAGGCTGCGCAGGTCACCGATGTTTGGGCGACGCAGGTGCTGGAAGGTTTTTCTAAAAAAGGCACCCCTTCCCGCGCCGAAATAACCGATGTGATCAAAGCGCAACAGGCCGATTGCGTTATGCTGAACAAAGGCCCCTATATTTTGGAATCGATCAAATTGCTGGACAGCATTTTAAAACAAATGGAGCCTTACCGCGAGAAAAATACGCCGTTCTCACCTAAAATCGCAAAAGCAAATATCAAAGGGAAATGATTTGTTTTACAATAGAACACAGATGTCACGGATCAGGCAGATAACCGCAGATTTTTTATCCGTGAAAATCTGCAAAATCAGCCTGATCTGTGTTCCATTAGGCCAGCGAGTTTTGATTATAAATCAAATTTATTCCAAACCGGATGGTGAGGAAGATCCGCTTCGATATAAACCGGCTCTTTTTTTACAGGATGCTCAAAAGCCAGGCTCCTGCAATGCAAACAAATAGACCCGTCGCTGTTTGGGTTTTCAAACCCGTATTTTACATCGCCCACGATGGGGCAACCGATGGTCGCAAGCTGCGCCCTGATCTGGTGCGGGCGTCCGGTTGAGGGATTTATGCGAAGCAAATAATAATTTTCCATTGCCGCGATCAACTCATAATCGAGATCGGCTTTTTTTGCGTCTTTGGTTCTGTTTCCAATTTTTTCATAAGCTTTTACAACGTTTTTTATTTTGTCTTTCAAGATGAAATGAGTCAAATGGCCTTCTAAAGGATCGGGACATCTCGTTGTGACGGCAAAATAAGTCTTTTCAATTTTCCTGGTTTGAAACATTTCATTGACGCGGGGAAGCGCCTTGCTCGTCCTGGCAAACAACACCACGCCACTCACGGGGCGGTCGAGCCGGTGCGTAACCCCAACGAATACATTGCCTGGCTTTTTATAACGGATCTTGATGTATTCTTTTACGATTTCCGACAACGGTTTGTCGCCTGTAACATCTCCCTGAACCAGAACCCCAGCCGGTTTGTTGACAGCTATCAAATGGTTATCTTCGTACAAAACTTGTAAATCCCTGAAATCCTTCATGATCGCAAGATCGGTTTACCGGAGATTACTCCGCTTTTTATAAAAAAAACAAAAGTATGAAATTATCACTTGGTTTTTCACCATGCCCTAATGACACCTTTATCTTCGACGCCATGATCCACCACAAAATCGATACGGAGGGTTTGGAATTCGATGTGATCATGGAAGATGTGGAGCAACTCAACCAGCGGGCTTTCTCTGAAAATATTGACATTACAAAACTGAGTTTCCATGCCTTTGCATACCTCTCGGAAAAATACGCCCTGCTCAACAGTGGCAGCGCTTTGGGTAATAATTGCGGGCCGCTGCTTATCGCAAAAAAAATGATCGCAACGGACGAAATCGCAAACGCTAAAATTGCCATACCAGGCCAGTTTACCACTGCAAACCTGCTTTTAAAACTGGCTTTCCCCGACCATTCCAACAAGGTGGAAATGATTTTTTCAAAAATCGAAGACGCAGTTTTAAACGAATCTGTTGACGCCGGGCTGATCATCCACGAAAACCGGTTTACCTTCCCGGCAAAAGGCTTGGTGAAGATCATGGATCTGGGTGAGTTTTGGGAATCCGCCACCGGGCATCCGATCCCTTTGGGAGGAATTGTGGTGAAAAGAACCCTTCCCCGCACTTTGCAACAAAAGATAGATCGCGTGTTGGAAAAAAGCGTATTGTTTGCTATGGGACAACCGGAACAGACAATGGATTTTGTCAGCCTCCATGCCCAGGAGATGAATCGCGAAGTGATGAGAAACCATATCCGACTTTATGTAAATAAATATACGATCGAGTTGGGAACAAAGGGAAAGGCTGCTGTTCAACAACTTTTTGAAAAATGTAAAAACTTAGGGCTTCTCAAAACGCCGTCAAACGAAATTTTCGCTGGATAAAACCATTTTCGATCTCCCCGAAAAACAATGGCGATCAAAGAAAATAATTTATATTTGCCTCCGAATTTCAAAATTTTATTATTCAAAATAGACAAAATAAAACCAACAGGAAATGATAATTGGTGTTCCAAAAGAGATCAAAAACAACGAATATCGCGTGGCGCTCACGCCTGCCGGAGCCTTCGAATTGACAAAAAGAGGACATACTGTTTACGTTCAGACTAAAGCCGGTGAGGGCAGTGGGTTTTCCGACGAGGAATACACCAGCGCAGGAGCCATGATCACCAAAAACATCGGATCGACTTATGAAAAAGCGGAAATGATCATGAAGGTGAAAGAGCCGATCAGGGAAGAGTACAATTTGATCAAATCCAACCAATTGCTTTTCACTTACTTCCATTTTGCATCATACAAACCATTGACACAGGCCATGATAAAAAGCAAGGCTGTGTGTTTGGCCTATGAAACAGTGGAAGCCGACGACCGGTCTTTACCGCTTTTGGTACCTATGTCTGAAGTTGCCGGAAGGATGGCGATCCAGGAAGGCGCAAAATACCTCGAACAGCCCGTGAAAGGCAGAGGTGTGTTGCTCGGAGGAGTGCCAGGTGTTCCTCCCGGAAATGTGATGATACTCGGAGGAGGTGTTGTGGGTACACAGGCTGCCAAGATGGCTGCGGGTCTCGGCGCTCAGGTCACGATCCTCGACATCAACCTGCAAAGGCTTCGCTACCTCAATGATATTATGCCGGCCAATGTCATCACACTTTACAGCAATGAGTACAACATCCGGCGCATGCTGCCATTCCAGGATCTTATCATCGGCGCCGTGCTGATACCCGGAGCGAAAGCCCCCAACCTCATCACCCGCCAAATGTTGAAAGAAATGCGACCGGGGACGGTGCTCGTCGATGTTGCAGTGGATCAGGGCGGTTGTATCGAAACCTGCAAACCGACTACCCATGAAAAACCAACTTTCGTCATCGACGGCGTAGTTCATTATTGTGTAGCGAACATGCCCGGAGCAGTGCCTTACACCTCTACCCTGGCCTTGACCAACGCTACCCTGCCTTACGCCATTCAGTTGGCCAACAAAGGTTGGCAACAAGCCTGTCGTGATAGCAAAGAGTTGAAACTTGGCCTGAACATCATCAACGGCAAAGTGGTTTACAAAGGTGTGGCCGAAGCTTTCAACCTCAAACTTGAAGAAGCGGATAAATTTTTGTAAGTGGGAGGTGATGGGTTGATTGGGCCTGTCCCGACAAGTCGGGGTTGATTGAGTAGGTGGATGATTAGAATTAGCAACCAGCAACCACACTAAGGCATGGCAGGCTTTAAACTAGCAACTTACCGACCCCGACAGGTCGGGGCAGGCTTCACAACTAAACAACTTTCCAACTAAACAAATCAGCAAATTAACAAATCAGCAAATCAAAAAAATATGATTCCTAAAAATATATCCTCATCAAGAGACATGATCCATTTGGAAGAACGCTACGGCGCTCATAATTATCAGCCGATCCCCGTTGTGTTGTCAAGAGGAAAGGGAGTATTCCTGTGGGATGTGGAAGGGAAAAAATATTATGATTTTCTTTCCGCCTATTCTGCGGTCAACCAGGGTCATTGTCATCCGCGGATCATCAATGTCTTAAAGGAACAGGCCGAAAAACTGACCTTGACGAGCCGTGCTTTTTACAACGATGTTCTCGGCCCTTATGAAAAATTCATTACCGAATATTTCGGTTACGACAAAGTGCTACCCATCAATACGGGAGTCGAAGCCGTAGAAACCGCTCTGAAACTGTGTAGAAAGTGGGCGTACAAAGTAAAAGGAACCGCGCCCAACCAAGCCAGGATCGTTTTTGCTTCGGGCAATTTTCATGGCAGGACGCTCAGCGTAGTTTCGGCCTCCGTTGATCCGGCGGGCACCAAAGATTACGGCCCTTATATGCCCGGTTTTACTGTAATTCCTTATGACGACATCCAGGCTTTGAAAGAAGTTTTGGAAGACCCGAACGT
>CAZKDA010000319.1:0-4067 GCA_964551455.1 uncultured Saprospiraceae bacterium | reverse complement strand
TAAATTAAGCGTAATTCTACGAGCTACTCAATGCGAAGTTTCAATCCTATGAATAAAAAAAACATAAGACATTCTGAAATCCGATAAGTAGGTAAAGTATTGGGAAAATGGTACTTTCAGAAAGCGTTTGAACGCACTTTCTTACCGAAGACTGTCAGAAAAATAATTTTAATGTCCAACCAAAAATTCCAGTTTTCAATATACCAAAGGTCGTGCTTAATGCGCTCCTTTTTTTGCAGATCGGAAGCTGTAGGGCCTCTCCAGCCATTTACTTGTGCCCAGCCTGATAATCCGGGTTTCACGTAATGGCGGACCATGTATTCGTTGACGATCTGCCTGAAATCATGTTGGAGATTTACGCGGTGCGGTCTTGGGCCGACGACACTCATGTCGCCTTTTAAAACATTGAAAAACTGTGGGAGTTCATCAAGGTCAAATTTACGCAAATATTTTCCAACTTTGGTTAATCTAGGATCATTTTTTACTGTGGACAAGGTTCCGTTCATTGGATTGTCGCATACTTTCATCGTCCTGAACTTGTAGCACCTGAACGGTCTGCCGGATTCTCCCTTGCGGAGCGGAGCGTATATCACGCCTCCTTTTCCGTCCATGTAGATCAGGATTGCGATCAATAAAAATACAGGAAACAACAAGACGATGACTGTGAGTGAGAATAACACATCAAATGCTCTTTTCAATAAAAAGTTGTTGAGGGTATCGAGCGGAGTTTGATGATGTTGGAATACAGGTACTCCGTTCAAATTCGAGGGTTTGAATGTATTGCCGCCAAAGATAGGAATTTCAGGGATCAGGTTGACCCGGACACCCTGGTAATCAGCGACCATAATGATCTTTTCGATCTCATTACTTTCGATAGCCGAGCCGGCGATGAAAATTTCATCTATTTGTTTTTCGTCCAGAATATTGGCCAGATCGCCGATCTTTCCAAGACAGTTGATCCCTTTTTTGAAAGGTGTTTGTTTAGAGTCATCCAAAAAACCGACTAACTCATAGCCGCTTTCCTGTATCCTGTTTGTGAAATCCATCATGTGTTCAATTTTATCGCTGATACCAACCAAGAGCACATTGGATTCGAAAGTGTTGCTTTTCTTGGTTTTCAAAAACTCAAGCATGATGCTGAGTACAATAAAATTGAAGGAAGTAAATAAAAAGATCGGCAACAGGAAGGTTGTCCTGTTGAAGTATTCCATTTTGAATAAAATGGCGAAAGAAGAAGTAATACCAATGAAAAGAAAAGAATTGACAATAAAAAACTTAATTCGGTTTTGCAACCCGTAATACATGTAAAACTCCTGATCTCTGTTGATCAAAACGATGAGCCACCATACCAGATTGAATGTAATGAGGAGAAATAGAAAATCCAGTGTAAACAGGCTGTCAAAAAATCCGGATGTAAACGCAGGGTGTTTGAAGAAGTAAACCGCCGCGATAGAAAAGTTCAGTAGTAAGAATTCGAATACAATGTGCAGAAAAACAATGTCATGTTTCTTGGGAATCATAATAGTCGTTTTTTTTAAAAAAACCACCTCCTTTTGTTCCTTTTTCTTATAGCATGTGTCAATACAAGTTTTAAAAGTTTCAATAAAATACCAACCGGGAATCAAGCATTTCAATCGATTGCAGCCAAAGCATAACAAATGATGCCATTGGTTTCACTATCAAGGAAAACCCTTCATTCAAGTCTTTTTTAAATCGTTGTGCGTACGATCTAAAAATTAATTAAAAACGGTGTGGTGAAACTTTTAATTTAACAATTTCAATTACTCGAAAAAGCAGATCAAAATCATTACGGAATAGGTGATTTAGTTTTGGTTAAAGGGAGTAATTAAGTTTCGGTAAAAAGTTCAGAACTTCAGTTATTGGGAGGATGATTAGTTTTTCTCACAAAGTAAAATCATGTGATCCAAACTGGGGTGCAAGTTAATTTTTTTATCGAAATCTTCAAAACAAAAATTCTATTTTTATAAAATATACACGAATAAGGTTATTTTTTATATGACGTTTTTTGTCAAAATGATATTTTGGAATATTAAAGCGCGGACAAGCGGTTTTCACCAAAATAAATATCTTGTTATTTAAAAAAAACAAAACCGGCGATTTGAGTCGCCGGCTTGTTGTAACTATCAGTTTTACTACGCTTTTTTTCAATTTGTTCGTACAGAAGCCTCTGCCAGTTTGGCTTCGGCAGCCACGATCATTTCTTTCAATATTCTGTCGCTGTTGTATTGATATTTGAATCCTGGATAATGCGCTTTGAATTTGCTGATATCCGAGACATACCAGATGTGATCGCCGATCCGGGCGTCATCCGACAAAGTATAATTGAGCTTGTGGCCGCTGATGGCTTCGATCTGCCTGATGGCTTCGATCATTGAAATGTTTGAATGCCGTGATCCGCCGATGTTGTAAACTTCACCGGGGCGCGGGTTCTGGTAATAATGCCAGAAAGCATTGATGAGATCAACGCTGTGGATATTGTCGCGTACTTGCTTTCCTTTGTAACCGAAAATGGTATAATGCCGTCCGCTCACTGCACACTTCACGAGATAAGCCAGGAACCCATGCAATTCTGCGCCCTGGTGGGTAGGCCCTGTGAGACAACCTCCCCTGAACGCGACGGTTTTCATACCGAAATATTTGCCATATTCCTGCACCATCACATCGGCGGCTACTTTACTGGCGCCGAAAATACTGTGTTTTGAATTGTCGATCGACATGGTTTCATCAATCCCTTCGGCGAAATACGGGTGATTTTGGTCAACTTCCCAGCGATGTTCCAACTCTACCAGCGGTAAATAATTGGGTGTGTCGCCGTACACCTTATTTGTACTTGTGAATATAAAAGCTGCATCCGGGCAATTCAGTCGGGTAAGCTCCAGGAGGTTGAGCGTTCCGGTGGCATTTACCGAAAAATCGGTGAAAGGCTCTTTGGCAGCCCAGTCGTGAGAAGGTTGTGCCGCAGTGTGGATGATCAGTTCGATATCCGAATTGTATTTTTTAAATACTTTTTCAAGGCCATCGACATCCCTGATATCAATGGAGTAATGCTTGAAATTCTTCAATGTAGTGGTCAAAGCATTTTCCATTGGTTTGGTGCTGGCATCTTCACCGAAAAAATATTTGCGCATATCGTTGTCAATTCCGACAATAAAAAATCCTTGCTGGTGAAAAAACTTACACGCTTCGCTACCGATGAGGCCTGATGAACCTGTAATAATTGCTGTTTTCATAAAAATGATGAGTTATGAGATTAGAGTTGAGAAAAATAATTGTTATTTGTACGCCAATTTGGCTATTTGGTTACTTTTAAAAGTTACAGATTTTAAAACCATGTAAAAACCAATCTTTTCACTACTTTGCCCAAATCCCTTTATCAGTTTTGGCCAGTAGCTTATTCACCTGTATCGGTGAAAGGATCGCCAGCGGGATCATGCAAACGATGGTGCCCAGGATAATGCCGTTGATACCCATATCCCAGTATTTTACAAAGAATATGGAAATCGGAATATTCAAAACGCTGGCAAATATCCAGGCATACATTTGCAGCCGGATCTTTCCTGTGCCGTTGATCACAAGGTTAAAGCTATTCACCCAGGTTGTGATGGATATGGTAGCTGCAACGCCCAGAGTCAATATCATTGGAACCTGTATTCTGTCCTGGAGCCATATTTTGTATATAAATGGTGAAATAACAACCAGGAAAAGCGAAAACAACACCGTACCAAACCAAACCATCGTAATGCTCTTCATCGTTCTTCTCATCCATTCCATATCTCCCTTCCGGTACGCTTCTACATTTGCCGACCATAATTGATTGGTAATAATCACAAACAGCATCAAAAAGATCGAAAGTATCTTGTAGGCTGCTTCATATTGCGGCACACCTTCCAGCGACACAAATGACGCAATTAAAAAATTGTTGGTGCTGTGGATGACGATCATGGAAGATTTTATGATAAAAAACTGAATGCCCAGCGAAAAAAGCCCTTTGAAGTAGCTTTTTTTAATGTACTTAAAACCCGGTTTGAATTTTTTGAAACTCGTAT
>CAZKDA010000318.1:0-4109 GCA_964551455.1 uncultured Saprospiraceae bacterium | reverse complement strand
TCAAACCTCAGTAACAATCCAACTCATCGAGGCCATTCACGTATTTTGAATTTTTATTCAGCCTGAATGGAAAGATCGACGTGATCTTGTTGGCTTCTTCATCATATTGGGTTTCGTATTTCACTTCCACGATGATATCGTTGTTGTTCGATACGCTGTTCAAAAATGAATTCTGAAACCGGTTGATCTTCGTGTACCGGATCTTGTGATCTACCGTCAGGCGGAATTTATGATCTGCCGAAAGGTAATATTTCCGGTGATATTGGTTGAGCAATACCGGCGATTGATGCTTCAGCATTTCGCGGATCTCTTCCGGCATTTCTGTCCGCGCAAAAACGTCCTGGAGGATTTCAATCGTAAAGCCCGGTTCGATCGTAAACGGAGCCAGTTTCACGTTTCTTTTTGCTCCGGCCAGCCCTTTTTTGATCTTGATCTCAAGCACTGGTTTTTCAATATAACCAAATTGCTCGCCGTACCACCTGATCCTGAATTTGTAACGCTCCATCGAACCGACTACGTTGAGGCCATAATTTTGAAAATCATGGGAATCAAAGTAGATGTTGTTGACGAACCGCGGAGGGTAGGGCTGGAAAAATAAAGCCGGATGCGACTTGATGAAAAATTCCACAGCTACTACGTCCGTATCCGGGACGATGAATTTCCTTTCCTTGCGATAAACCAGTGGTTTATTTGCTGCTTTTTCCGTATTCTGCTCCATATAATATTTTTTTAACCTGGTCATTGTTTGAAGTCATCATTTTTCCATCGATTTCCAATCTGGATCTGTCTTCCACTAAGTATGGGATTTCAGCATTCTGAACCGTAATGTTATGTCCTGTCATGTATGCCGGGCCGAATTCGGATTTTTTCTGAAACAAAGTAACCCCGATCCTGCAATTGTCCATTGTGATATCCGATGCTACGATGGTTGAGTTGTCTTTACTGGTGATACCGATTTCCGAGTTGGTGATCCGGACAAGACTTGCTTCCATGTCGCTTCCTTCGCCTGCGCTCAACCCCTTATCTCCGGCATTGTCGATTGAAACATGCTGGATGTTGATCTTTGTTCCGGAAACATCTATTCCATCATTTCCGATATTTACAAAGACTGAATTTGTAACCATACCTGTGCAGAAATCGCAGTCAAAAGCATCGGCATTGATGTCCTTAAACAAGGTATTGTCTATGGTAAAGTCTGATCGGATAATATTGAGGAAATCGTCGCCAACTTTATTGTCGGAAAAGGTACAATAACTGATGTCAACCGGAGATTCATAAAACGTAAGCGCTGCGGGCATCGTCCATCCGTCAACTCTCGGATTGGACAAAAAGCTCATTTCGGTATAAGTGAGCGTTGACCTTTTGCCAGCCTCCGTGATGAAAACGCCCATGCTGCTCTCGTCGGATGAAGTAACGATCACGGGCTTGCCTTCTTCACCCTGGCTGTTGACCGGAGAATAGCTGATGATCCGGGCCGATTTGACGAGATCGATCTTTGCACCGGCATTGATCCTGAAGATTTTTTCTTTAGGAATGACCAAATCGCGATCAACTGTCCAACTGCCTGCGGGAATTGAGATTACTCCCTGGTTTTTATCTTCTTCGATAAAATCAAACGAATTGTGGTTCGGTGTTTTTGACAAGGGGTTTCCGGTGTGGTCAGCGCGGGTTTCGTAAGGCCAGGGATAAATGAGCGTTGCCCTTTTTCTGCTTGATCCGAGCAAATTGTAATAGATTTTCATCTCATTCATCAGCGAATCAGACCACAGAATTCCCGTAGGAATTTTGAAACTGTACAGGTCAATTGCATTAGTCAGCGTATTTTCCTTCGAGTCGATAATGATCGGTTGTTCGGGATACAAAAACATGGTATCGCGCCAGCCGATATACGCTACTTCCACAGGCAAATATTGGTGGTTGCGAATATTGAGGTTAACCTTACCGGCATCTGTTGCGGCATAATAAGCAACTATATCATCAATATCCGAAAAGAGTACACTCCTGAAGTATTCCTGGTTTTCGTACAGTTTTTCGGTAGGAATATCGTAAAAAGGCCAGGTGCGATATACCTTTGCAATTAAAGCGTCGATCTTGCCCTTTTTTGCGATGAACAGGGAATCGAGGAATTCAGGCTGCGACAGGCGTTCAGCCTCAGCGACATAATGCCGTTTGAACTCCAGGTTGTCGTAAATCGCCTGGAGCGTTTTGTCGGCTCTCAGTTTCTGATGGCGGTAATCGGATTCTTTGGGTTTTTCGATAAACATCGACAGTGTGCTGCGGTCGTATTTGTTCAAAGTCCCGAATTCTCTGGCTATCGGCTCGACGAGGCCCGTGCCCGGATTGAAATAAAATCGCAAATTGCCCGGATACAATGGGTGTTTGTTATTCATCAGGTCGGTGATGACAAACACTTTGGCCATTTTGCGCATGTCAAAGAATTTTTCAGGAGGAAGGTTTCCGGCCATGACATCCTGCCACATTCTTTTGAGTGTCAGCAGTTGATCGCGGGTAGCCGGGTCTTCCATGAGCTTTGATTCGGAGTAAGCTGAAAGTCCATCCTGCAATTTAAAAATGATGCTTTCACGCTTGCTGTTATTTTCAATCAAATGTTTATCGAAACGCTCTTCCATGTAATATATTCCATGCCCTTTTCCGTTGATTGAAACATCCACGAAATCTGCTCTAAGCCCGATCAGCCCCTGGTCTTTCATCAGCTCGAAAGCCAGCCAGTCAGACATATAACCCCTTGATTTGGGTATGAGCAATCCGAAAGTTTTCATTCCGTTCACCGTGTCATCGCCCCTGACTTTGACCTCAAAAGACCATTTGTCGGGATTGACCAGGTGCTCCGTTGTCAAACCGGTCAGCGCAATTTTCACGCGATGGGTCTTTCCTTTGTAGATCAGCTCGGCAGGGAATTCTTCATCTTTTATGGAATCGTCGATATATTTTCCTTGCAAAGCCTGGTTTCGGAGGTACTCGATCCGCATGAGGTGTTTGAACTTGATGTCGATCTGCATCGCATCAAAGCTGGTAACTCGCCCTTTTGCATAATTTTTAATAAATGAAAAATCGAATTCGGATATATTGATCAACGCCTGGTTGAAATACGTGGTGGTACCGATCTTTTTCAGATAAGCTCCATATCCTAAGGTTGCAAAAAAGAGGAATCCAAAGATGCCCAACCCAAACATGGTAATCAACAATACCCTCAGCGATCTTCGCTTTCCGATAAAGTTTTTGATCTTACCGGAAGAAAGATTAGGGTTATTTTCGTGACTTATTCTCATTTTTTAAATGATTCCTTTTTGATCTAAGAAATTGATTTGGATAGAATCGTCAATTTTATGCAAAGCGCTGCGGGCAGCATTCAGGTCATTAAAATTGTTGAATTCTACCAGGAAAGAAGCTTCCATGAAATTTTTGTTTTCATCCAGTCGCTTGAGTTCCAGGCCTTTGCAATGCGGCAGGATAGACTGAATGATCGTGTCCAGCGAAATGTTAAGCGAGTTGTTTGCCAGCACGGTGAAGTTGAGATTCTTGGAAGATTCGGGAGATTTCATGTAATATTTCATCGCGATGAGGCCGATGACGAACAGAAATCCGATGGTAGTTACGATGCGCTGGTCAGCTCCAAAACCCAACCCGATGGCGATGTTGAAAAAGATGTAGGTCAACTCCTGGGGTTCCTTGATCGCTGCGCGAAAACGAACGATAGAAAGGGCGCCCACCAAACCTAAAGACAGGGCTAACGAAGATTTTACGATCGTAATGATGACCATCGTCGTGACGGCGATCATCTCAAAATTCGATGCAAACATTCTTTTGTTGGAAAGTGTGTTGCCAAACCTGGCATACAACAGTCCCAAAATGTAAGCAAAAAAAGCTGTGAGAACGAGGTTTAAAAGAAAACCCCAGGGTGAAATTTCAGGGGAATATGTCCTCAGAAACTGTTCAAAAGTCTGACTCTGATTCATTTAATTAAAGATTATTGAGTGAGCAAAATAAATGACGACATTGAATTAAGGAATAATTCAATTGGCAAATAGATATTTAAATTAAGCGTAATTCTACGAGCTACTCAATGCGAAGTTTCAATCCTATGAATA
>CAZKDA010000317.1:0-4116 GCA_964551455.1 uncultured Saprospiraceae bacterium | reverse complement strand
TGCCTGCCGAAGGCAGGCAGGTCGCAAGGCGGTGTCTTTGTAGCATTCTTAAACTTGTTGAATAAATTTAGGCCATCCTGAATACTACTGTCGGGACTCAAAGGCACAACTTGTGACGCAAGGCGGTAAAGTTTAATCAATATTTTTGACCATAAGTTTTTGGGTCAATTCAATTAGATTTTAGATTTTATCGGGAATGATTAACTTGGATCGTACAGGCGAACCCACCCGTACCGGAACGGGCGGGTTGCAATTCACCTCAACAAAACCAAACAAAAAAAAATCCTTCGTACATTTGACCTTCTATTTTGAAATTATGCAGCAATTAGATCATACACACATTATTCAGGAAGCATGGCAAAAGTACGACAACAGCCGACCCATCCAGTCGGTGACGGACATCAGCGCGAAGGTATCGACCAACCACGTGTATCGTGTCAAGCTGGAAGGTGATGAAGATATGGTGATCGCCAAGCTGTCGTTTTTTGGAAAATATGAATATTTCCAGGAAGACCATGCGATCATCAACGCCCTGGCGAACAACCTGCCAGCGCCTTTTCAAAACTTCCTTGCCCGTTCGCTGATGAAATCCAACGAGGTTTATACCTTCCGGTACACCAGCGACCACAAAGATGTGTGGGTGGTGTTTTATAACCCGATAGAAATTGCCAAAAAACCACCGCGAAGGTTCAGCAATGAACAGATCACGGCCATCGCCAGAGAGCTTGCCGGCTTCCACAAGGCCTGCAACAAAGTGAAAGGTGTGTTACCTTCTTATTCCAAAACGCTGCACATGGACATTGACCTGCTGCTGGAAATCCTCGATACCGAACAGGGGCAATTGAATTACCATTCGCATGTCGATATTATCAAAATACAGTGCGAACAATTCCTTGAAGAAACGCAAAAACTCAACTACGCCAACTTCACCAAAATGCCCGTGTTCATCGATTGGAACATCGGCAATTTTTCCGTAACCAAAGACTTCAAGCTGTTTTCGAGGTGGGATTACGACTGGTTCCGCATGAGCTCACGGGTTATGGATTTTTACTTCTTCAGCAGGATCGTTTCGGACATCGGCGACCGCACCGTGTTCAGCTACCTGATCAGCCCTTTGATGGAAGAACGGTTTTTGCTCTTTTTGAAATCGTACCATGCCGTTTATCCTTTGGAAGAGAAGGAAATCAGGTTTATAAAAGAAGCTTATCGCTTTTTCATTTTGCATTACGTCATCAATTTCGGAAGGTATTTTTTCCATGAAAAATACGCAGGCAAGCTGCAAAAAGAAGCTTACGAAATTTACTTTCCCGCACTGGACGAAGTGTTCGACGCCGAAAAAATTTTAAAAGCCCTGAATCTTTAAGAGAGACGATAGACAGAATTCATGAATTATGAGTTAAAAGCTATAGGTTATTGACCATAATACCATAATACCACATTACCATAATACCATAATACCACATTACCATATCGTAGCGAAGCGAAGATCCCGATGAAATCGGGAATACCATAATACCATAACACCATAATACCATATCGTAGCGAAGCGAAGATCCCGATGAAATCGGGAATACCATAACACCATAACACCATAACACCATAACACCATAACACCATAACACCATAATACCACATTACCATAATACCATAATACCACATTACCACATTAAATGAAAATCTCGGATTTTAAAACCATTGTAAAAAATTACGAAGTCGTTTTTTTTGATGCCTACGGCGTACTTAAAAATTTCCAGGGGTTGATCGCTGGTATCGAAAACACCTTTAAATTCCTGAAAAATGAAGGCATCGATTTTTATATCCTGACCAACGACGCCTCCCGTGGCCCAAAGCAGCTCGCAGAAACTTACCACAATTTCGGCCTCTTTGACATTACTTCCGATAAGATCATTTCCTCCGGAATGCTCGCCCGCGAGTTCCTGAAACTCAAAGTGAACAACGGAACGGTGGTTTATCTCGGAAAAAAAACCTCTGAGGAATATCTCCGCGAGTTGGGTCTTCACACGCTTTCCGTCTCCGATCTCGACCTCAACAACGTGGACGACATCAGCGTGCTCGTATTCATGGACGACGAAGGCTTCGACTGGAACCACGACATCAACAAGATCGTCAACCTGCTCCGGAAGCGGAATATCCCCGCCGTGGTGGCCAACACCGATTGGTTTTATCCCATGAACGACCACGACATCGCCATCGCCATAGGTGGCATAGCCAACATGGTGGAAGCCATCACCAACCGCCGGTTTATCCGCTTCGGAAAACCGGATTCCAATATGTTCATCTTCGCTTACGAACACTGCGCTAAAGGCCGAATCATCGACAAGAAAAAAATCCTCATGGTAGGCGATACCCTCTACACCGACATCATCGGCGGCAACAAATTCGGCATCGACACGGCGCTCGTACTCACTGGCACTACCCTGCCCCACAAAGCCAAAAAATCCATCAACTCTACGGGGATCATCCCGGATTATATTTGTACGACGGCGGCGGTGGAGGAGTAAGGATCGTTTTTACACACTCTAATCCAGCAAAGACAAAAACAGCGGGATCGGCGGGAAATAAAAGGTCTGTGTTTTCTGTGAGGAATAAAAAAGTGTTCCACTTAAACAAAAAATGCGTTTGCCTTTGTTAAAACCAAATTCAGGCTATTTTTATAAATTTGCATTTTCTGAATACCGGTTAAACCAAATTTTAAAGCCAATGTCCATATTTGTTCCTTTCAAAGCTTTCCGACCTGCTCCCGAAGTAGCCATATCTGTTGCCAGCAAACCCTACGATGTGTTGAATGAAAAAGAAGCCAGGCTGGAAGCCGAGGGCAATCCGCTGTCATTTTACCATGTGATAAAACCAGAGATCGAATTCCCTGACGACTACGATCATTACGCTCCGGAGGTTTACCGCAAAGGGAAGGAAAACTTCGACAAGCTGGTGAATGACGGCATCATGGCGCAGGATCAAAATGAGTGTTTCTATATTTACCGACTGAATATGAACGGCCACGAACAAACCGGCCTCGTAGGCTGCTGCTCGATCGACGATTATTTCAACGACGTGATCAAAAAGCACGAAAACACGCGCCCCGACAAAGAAGAAGACCGCAAAAACCACATCCGCGCCAGCAAGTTGAATTACGAGGCAGTTTTTCTGGCTTATCGAAAGGTTCAATCTATCAATGATCTGGTTGGACACGAAACTAATGCCGAGCCAGTCTATGATTTCGTCGCCGACGACGGCATCCGCCACCGCCTTTGGGTAATTGAACAACCCGAACTCCTGAAACACATCAGCCGCTTATTTGAAACCCAGGTGCCTGCGATCTATATCGCCGACGGCCACCACCGCACCGCCGCCGGCGTCCATGTCGGGCTGGAACTCAGGAATGCCCGCAAGGGTCATGCTTCCGATGGCAAAAGGGACAACTATTTCATGGCGGTACTTTTCCCCGACGACCAATTGCAAATCCTGGATTATAACCGCGTGATAACAGACCTCAACGGGCTTTCGGAAAATGAACTGCTGGAACGACTGGGCGAAAGGTTTGAGATCGAAGCCCGAAGCAGCCAGTACCGCCCTGAAAAAATGCACACCTTTGGCATGTACCTCGACCGCAAATGGTACAAACTCACTGCAAAAAACGGTACGCTTGACAGCAATGGCCCGGTCAGCCGACTCGACGTGACCATCCTTTCAAATAATGTCCTCGAACCCGTTTTTAATATCCATGACCTCCGCACAGACAAACGGATCGACTTCATCGGCGGCATGCGCGGACTAAATGAACTCGAGAAACACGTGGACAGCGGAGAAATGAAAGTTGCATTTTCCATGCACCCCGTCAGCATGGAACAGTTGTTTGATATTTCCGACAAGGGTCTCATCATGCCCCCGAAAGTCACCTGGTTTGAACCCAAGCTCCGCAGCGGCCTGTTTGTTCACAAGCTCGATGAGTGAATTCAGACGATAGACTTTAGGGATGATGATCAAATAAATTTTTGATGGGGTTATAGAAGACAAGATGCGGGAGTTATGAGTTTTACATTATAAATAGTGTCTGGCCGAAAACGTCAACCTGGTGTATAACTAATTGATATACAG
>CAZKDA010000316.1:0-4163 GCA_964551455.1 uncultured Saprospiraceae bacterium | reverse complement strand
ACGTCTATTTCACCGACGTGACCAAAATCTTGCTGCCCCGCCAACTCAACGAACTGGAAACCTTCTTGCCGAACAGCATTTTCATCAGGGTTCACCAACAATACCTGGTCAATAAATTTTACGTGAAGAAATACCACAGGGAAAACGGCGTACTGATCCTGCAATCGGACGAAAATATCCCCGTATCGGTGCGGAAGAAGAAGCTGCTGACCACTTTTTTTAAAACGCTGGTTTGACGGAAAACCAGGAAATTGAAGCGTCCTCCTTGCAAAAGATAACAATACCCCATTCCCAACCCCAAAAGACCAAACCCCCTGACTCCCTCCTTTTCCGGCAGATCATCCCATATCTGCCGGATTTTTCGTTTCATGTCCGTTGCAAACCCTGATTTTCTAAAAAACTGCACCCCTTTTGAAATGAACAGAATTAGCTTACATTTGCCAAAAAATTTAAAACCGATACTTATGAAATATTTTCCTGCCTTTTTGCTCTTGTTGTATTCCACGATTTTCATGGGTTTTTTTGACGTCCTCGAAGACATTTCGCTCAACTCGAACGGCTCGGGGAATTACAGCCTTACTTTTGATATGGACAACATCATCAACGACCCCTTTATGAAAGAGATGATTCTGGAGTCCGTTAAAAATGAAGGGAATCTGCCGGGCGGCGATGGCGCCAGGGTGGAGTTGGATTCGACCCTTTATCTGAAAGACGACCCGCAGTTTGCGGGATTGAAAGACAACCGGGCGTTGTGGGAATCAGCGAAAATTCATACGGTCATCAGCGAAGATAAAGGGAAGATGTTTGTCAACTTCAGCTTTGACTTCAATGAGGTCGGGGACATCGATACCTTTTTTAAAAAGCTCAACGAAAACAAAGAATCCCAGAATATGCTTTCCGGCTTTGAGCAGATCATGGGCGGAGGCGCCTTCGTTTTTAAGAAAAAAAGCCTGACACGGCTGCCTGCTCCGAAATCCGACCAGTCGCAAAACGAAGCCATGAACAGCGAAGATATGGCGATGCTGAAAATGTTTATGACGGAAGCAAAATTGAAAACGACGTACAACCTTCCGGGTTCAGTGAAAAAATCGAGCATTCCAAACGCTGTGGTGAACAACAAGGCTGTGACTGTGGAAATCCCGCTGCTCGACGTCATGGAAGGAACCGCCAAAATGGACGGGGAGATCAAATTCAGGAATTAGGGGCTTTGGATGACAGACATCAGACGTTAGAACTTGTGATGCCTACAGCGTTATTTCAGGTTTACTGTGCCCAATAACTTATCGATGGATATCTTTCATCCATCATGGTTTTATGGTTTGTAGCTCATAAAGGTATGCTTTGTGGCTCAAAAACCAGCCTTGCTGAGCCGTATTCTTTTGCCCAATGAGCTGCAACAACACACTTTTTGTCACCTGTTGAAAATCAGGAAAAAGAGCTGGTAAGTTAAAAAACCTGTGATCCCTAACAATACAGATCGCCAGCGGCCAAAGCCGTGAGCGGCGCTTATCCCTTTGGAAAACAACACAACAAACCAGACGAGGTAAATGCCCATTTGCAACCAGAGCAGGGCACGCCAGAACGTTGGTGAGTTGAGTATCAGTTCATAATTCCGTTGATCGATCACGTAGATGGCGCCCAGAAAACTGGTGAGGATGTCGTGGATGCCCGTTGACCAGGAAGCGACGCCTATCCCGAAGACCATCACCGCAAGGGTTTGTTCGAATGTGCCTTTCCCATAAAAAGTGCGGCTCAACAACTGCACTACACCTGCCGCCAGTATCCACCCCAGGAACATGCTCGGCGCACAGAAAAACACATTGTATTTGTAATAGCTTTCCAGCGGAATATCCAGCCAGGGTTTGAAGGGCTGCCCGCCGCCAAAAACCAGGAAAATATACACGAATGTATAAAGCACTGCCGGGATCGCCACCGCAATAAAAGCCAGTTTCACCATGCGATGATCCGAGATCAGCGTTTTGAAAGTCTTCTTGGGGCTTGTAAATGTTGATCTGTAATATTTGCCGAATGTTTTCATGTTCCGTTGCACTGGATGAGGTGAATTTACTTCAAGCCGGTTCAGGTTTCTTCAGCTTCCAAAGGTAATTCAGGTCGTCTTTTTTCATAATGAAGTAAGCGGCTGCGGACACGGTTATTGAAAAAGGAAATGCCGAATTCAGCCCTATCGGTGCAATGCTTATGAGGAAAATGATGACCCCGATGCAGGCCAGCTTTACCCAAACCCCTTTCAATGCCATTGTCAGTGCGATCAACCCCTGTCCGATGGCGATCAGCGTTACAAAGACCGTGATATGATCTTTAAACCAACCATTGATAAATTTGGTGTAAAAAGCGAGAGCAGTAGTCCCCAAAGCCAAATACGATTGCGGATCCTGATGAGCATTATAGTAATTAAACCAGCTTGCTCCGCCGAAGAGCAGTACCAATATCAACCTCGCCAACTTTGGCCTTTTTAAAGCAGCTATCAAGATCAATGCACCAACCGCATTGGAAATAAGATAGGCGGTAAGCTGAAAATGAGTTTGCATGGCCGTGGTTATTAAAATTCCTGACAATTGTACTGAACACCTGTAAGCATGAAATTTCCATAGACAAAATCGCCATCGGGATAACCGTAAACCGCATCGGCGCCTCCGGCCAGCCTGATCCCGTTGTAATCCCTGTAATCTTTCATCGGCGTTGACCAGCGGAATTGTTTCATGGAACCGTCGTCGAGCAGGGCATAGCGGTCGTCGGAATAAAAGTTGACCAATTCGCCCCGCTCGTTGAAATGAAGCCATGCGGTGATCGTAATGTCGTTGAGTGTAAAAGCTGCTTTAACACGATTCCCATCTGTTTCGAGCCAATTGATGCGTTTGTCGATCAGCGTTGCGGGCGCCATGCAGCACATATCGTTGAAAAAGGTAACGGTTTCCGCAACGTTCATTTCAGCGCCTTCCTGGTATTGCACCCTGAACAGCGACAATAGCCGGATGTCCATAAATGCTTTTCCGTTTTCAAAATTATGAAAACCCGCTACCGGCAGGCCTTTCATCGTCGCTTTCATAAAAAATCGTCGCGAAGCAGCATCAAGGAAATTGTACTGCACCGAAGTAAACGGCATCCACTCCGATTGCTCGTTTTTCCTGATCTTCCCGGAAAATTCAACCTTGAAGTTTTTAACTTTTGGCTTGCCAATGGCGCCCGTATATCTGAGGTATTTTTTTACAGGTTCCGGCAAGTGCTGCATATCTGTTTCGGTCAAGATACCCTCCGCGATGGTCGCCGTCTGTTGCAAATCATTATTTACTTCATCTAAAAACTTATTGTTATAACTCCAGCTTGCGCCACCCACAATCACCACCAGGAGGATGATGGCGTTGGCGATGGTACCGAATTTTGCATCCTGCCAGCTTGTAAAGATCAGGTATTGGGAAATGACTACCGTTGCCAGAAGAACTAACCACCACCACTCTTTTTTAAAAATAAACATCACGCCACCCACGATGAACAGCACCGTTGAAACCAGCCAGAATGCACCGTTGAACTTCGAAATGTGCTGTGTCAACTGGCTCACAGTAGCATAGTTGTAAGCTTTGGCAAACCCCATCAAATGGATCAGCGCGTGGAGGATTATCATTAAAACAAAGAGGTAGCGAAGCATATTTAAGTTTTTCCAAAAATAGCTTCACGATGAAATTCTGCCCATGACATTCCGCAACCCGGATTATGATATTCGTCAATTTGCATGTGCCGTTTCAGGTTTTAATTTGCGCGACCCGCTCTGGGGTCGGTTTCTTTTTCACTCTTCTAATAGCTAACCTAATATGATCCCGACGCATTAGGATCGCTTCAATACCACGTAAGCTGAAATGGTTTTTGCTATATAACTTCCGGGATTCTAAAATCCCGAAGCAAATTCAAACTTTCGCCTTACTGGATTTCCGTTAAGAAAAACGGCTTGGGCTGCTATAATGAGCGATCCATGAGTAAACCGCCACAACGATTTGCTGATTCGTTGATTTGCAAATTCGCAAATCTTCAAATCCCCAAATCAAACACAATACGGCTTGGGTCGTGAAGTGGGAGAGCTGCCGTTTTTCAGGAAAGGCAGTACAGCGACGGCATTTTTGGTTACTTTTTTTGCTGCTGAAAAAAGTAAC
>CAZKDA010000315.1:0-4239 GCA_964551455.1 uncultured Saprospiraceae bacterium | reverse complement strand
CACCACATCGGAGCGAAGCGTAGATCCCGATGAAATCGGGAACACCACAACACCACAACACCACAACACAACTAGAAACTTTTAACCAGCAACTTCCCAACTTCCCAAAACCAGCAATTCATAAAACGTAGCTCAAGCATTGATAAAATTGGAGAAAATTACGTTATTACACTAGATAAGAAACAACTTACGTTTTTTTAATACGATGAGATTTGTAAAAACATGTTTTTTAACCGCTATGACGGTTTGTTGTGGAGCGGTGTTCCCTGTTGCTGCGGCTAATATTCTTCCTGTGAAAGTATTTCCCTCTGAGGCTGTTAAATCAGTTGATGACCATGAGTTTCATGCTGACGGGCCTTACGTTTTTTATAAAAAGAAGCTGGTTTTGGTAAGAAGCGTTGAACGGCAAAGCGATGGAACGCTTGCAGTGATCAGAGAGATTTATAATTCGAAAGACGATGTTCCGGCGCTGGTCTGCAAAGTTGATAATGCCGCAAGGTCTCAATTCAAAGTAAGGCTCCACAGCGATTATACCCCTCCGCCTTCCACTTATGAGCAACCGGAAAAATTATTCGCCCTGGCTGATATCGAAGGAAATTTCGATGCCTTTGTTACTATCCTGAAAGGCAATGGCATCATCAACGATAAATTCGAATGGACTTTTGGCAAAGGCCACCTTGTGCTCAACGGAGATTTTTTTGATCGCGGCAACAACGTCACTGCGGTACTTTGGCTGATTTACGAATTGGAACGGCAGGCTGCCCTAAAAGGCGGAATGGTACATTTTATCATTGGTAACCACGAAGAGATGACATTTCGCGGCGATACCCGCTACGTCACAGATAAATATTTTCAGGTAGCTTCCGCTTTCAATACTTCTTACACTTCACTCTTCGCACCCAACACCGAATTAGGACAGTGGTTGAGAAGTAAAAATGTGATCGAAAAGATCGGCAACACACTTTTTGCACATGGCGGCCTCAGCCCGAATCTGGCCAATTGCCATAATCCACTCAAAGAGATCAACAAAGTGGCAAGATCCTATTTTGGCAAATCCGCATGGAAAGTCGAGCATGGCGGAGGAACTGCCAGTCGCGTTTTTGGAATGGACGGCCCGATGTGGTACCGGGGATATTTCAACGGACAGCTTCAACTCCACGAGGTTTCAAATCTCCTTGCTTTGTACGGCGCTTCGGAGATCGTGGTGGGGCATACTATCGTTCCCTATGTTTCCGGCATTTATAAAAACAAAGTGATTGCCATTGATGTAAAACACTGCACGGCCGTCAAGGATGGCACTGCGAATGCCCTGCTCATTGAAAACGGGGAGTACTTTGCCGTCAATGCTTTTGGGCACAAAGGTCCGGTTTACCCAATGCTGACCGAAAATGATGTGATCAAAGTGCTTACGGCCATCAGGGAAAGCGATACAGAAGCCGTAGCCCAGTTTCTGGAACACGGCAACAGCGTCAATAAATACTATTCAAATAAACAATACACCCTCTTGCACTATGCCATCAAAAACAACCAGCCGGAGATGGTTAGTTTTTTATTAAAAAACGGAGCCAACATCGAACAGACCTATGACAAACATACCCCGCTGATGTACGCGATCAGAATGCAGCGAAATGACATAGCCAATATTTTGGTCAAATTCGGGGCTGATGTCAACGCCCTCAACATCGAACAGGAAAGCCCGCTGTTTTACTGCGCCAAATACGGCAACCTCGAAATTATGAAGTTTCTCATCGCAAATGGCGCCGATGTCAGCATCAAAGATGCAAAGGGTTATACGGTTATCGACTATGCTTTAAAATACGATAAACCGGATGTCATCGATTTTTTGAAATCGCTTTGAGGAAGTTTCCGCATTGTCGCCCGGAATTTCACCCATACTCCGTCAACTCCCGGTTTCCTCATCCTCTTCTTCTCCATCGGCCTGAGCCAGGATGTCAGCCATTTGCTCCAGCCTTTTATTTACTTTAAAAAATACAGTTCCTTTTTCAAAACTCATTGTGCCGCTTTCTGCATCCCAATAAGTCTCTCCGGCTTTTATCCCGGTCAGAATTTCTATGCCTTCTTCGATGTTGTGGATGCCCCAGATATGAAACTTGCCCTGTGAAACCGCTTCGACCACTTCTTCCTTCAGCATGAGGTTGGAAACATTCGCTGCGGGGATAATGACGCCCTGGTTGCCTGTGAGGTTCTGCTGCCGGCATACTTCAAAATATCCTTCGATTTTTTCATTGATCCCGCCGACCGCCTGTACCTCGCCGTACTGATTGACCGATCCGGTGACGGCAATATCCTGACGGAGGGGCATGTCCGACAAGCTCGACAGGATGGCGTACAATTCGGCGCTTGAGGCGCTGTCGCCATCCACGCCGCTGTAACTTTGCTCGAACACGAGGTGGATGGAAAGGCTTAGCGGTTTGTCTTTTCCAAATTTATTGAACAAAAAACCCGAAAGGATCAGCACGCCTTTGGTGTGGATCGCGCCACCCAGCTTGGCTTCCCGCTCGATGTCAACGATGCCGTCTTTGCCTACGCTGATGCTGGTGGTGATGCGGCTCGGACGACCGAAGGCGATGTCGCCAATGTCAATCACCGACAAACCGTTTACCTGTCCGGTTTTTTTGCCATCCACGTCGATCAGGATCACCTTGTCGAGGATCAGTTCTTTGATTTTTTCATGCAGGAGATTGGAGCGGTAAATTTTTTCGCGTATGGCTTTTTGTATATGATCGCCCGAAATTTCTTTGGCCGATTCTTCTTTTGCATAATAATGCGCCTCTCTGAGCAGATCGGCGGCTTCTTCCATTTCGGCGCTGATCTTTTCCTGGTGATCGGCGAGGCGGTGGCCTTGTTCGATCAATTTGGCAAGCGCCTCATTGCTCACGCGGAGTAGCTTTTCTTCTTTCCGGATGCGATAGATAAAACCGCAAAATTCATTGATGTTTTGTTGGGAAGCTTCCATCACCGAATCAAAATGCGCTTTCACTTTGAAGAGCGTTTTAAAATCGTCATCGTATTGGTAAAGCAATTGGAAGAGGTAATGCTGGCCGACGAGGATGACCTGCACATTCAGCGGGATGGGTTCCGGTTTCAGGCTTTTCGTGGTGATAAAACCCATCTTTTCCGTGGGGTCTTCGATCTCGATCTGCCGGTTGCGGATTGCGCGTTTCAGGGTTTCCCATGCGAAGGGAGCGCGGAGCAGATCGTCGATGGGGATAATGAGAAAGCCGCCATTGGCCAGATGCAGAGCGCCCCCTCGAATGAGCGTAAAGTTGGTAGAGAGCGTTCCCATGACCGATTCCCTTTCGATCTTTCCGAACAAGTTGTTGTAGGTCGGATTCAACTCGATGATGATCGGCGCGGTTTTCAACCCTTCATTGTTTACGATCACATTCACTTCGTAGCGCTGACGGAGCATTTTTTTCTGAAGGTTCCCGCCGCCGCCAAATTGTGGTGTATTGGGATCCTCAGATTGCAGAAAAAATCCCAGGTTTGCGAGGATGTCGTTTTTCAGATCTTCCAGGTATTCCGGCACTTCCGGAACGTCTTTGTATTTTTCCAGGAGGTTTTGCAGCAAACCTTCCATAGCAAAAAGGGCTGCGTTTTGTTCCAGTTCGGCGAGCTGTTCAGCAGTTTTCCTTTCCAGGTCGAAGGAAGCCCTGACGAGATTATGGAGCAGTTCCTGAAACTCTTTCTGCTTTTTCAGGATCTTTTTCCTTTCTTCTTCGGGGAGGTTTTGAAATTCTTCAGCCGTCATCAGGCGGTCGTCCTTTTTGGGGATGGCCATGATCTCAGCAGGAGTTCGCTTGAGTATAAAATTTTCCTTTTCGGCTTTCTCATTGATCTCGAAAAAAAGTTGCTGTTGTTTTTCAGCCATTTCCTGCTTGATGGTATTGATATTCTGGAGGAACTCTTCGCTTTCGAGCGTTTTCACCAACACGATTTCGGCATTCGCAATAAAGCTTTCGATGTCTTTTTTGAGTTCTATTCCCAGCCCCAGCGGCAAGTGGAGGGCGTTGGGGCAGTATGGATTGCTGAAGTTATTGATGTAGCACCAATCGCTGGGCAAAGGGAGACTCTTTGCCATATCCTTCAGGAAATATTTGATAACGTTGAATTTTCCATTGATGTCCGAAGTGGAAACATACACATTGAAGCCGGGTGCCCGATTGCCCAGCCCGAAGCGCAGGGCAGTCACCGCGCGATCCTGGCCGATGATGGCCT
>CAZKDA010000314.1:0-4296 GCA_964551455.1 uncultured Saprospiraceae bacterium | reverse complement strand
TTTCCCACTCCTTGAATAGGTCATATTTGTTTTTTACTAATACCGAGAATAGCTGCCGGTTTGATGTATAAATATAAGGAATTGGCAATTGATGGTTAAGCTTTTTTCAGGCTTTGTCGTTTTCCATGATAAAATAATTTTATTACATTTACGCAGTCAAACAAAGCACGTGTAGTTTTTTTTATTCTTTAAAACAATGGGCTATGAAGCTATTCAGAAAAGTAATTCCTGCGTTATTTCTCATTTCCCTTTTCAATCTAAGCTGGTCGGTAACGGACCCGGAAAGCGTTCAGGACACTACCTGTGTTGTGTATCTGGGTGATGACGACATTATCAACTTTTGGGAGGAGTACCAGATCTATGGAGTTACGAACTATCCTTCAAATGAGATTGAAGAAATTATCTGGTCTCATTCTGAAAACCTGAGTTGTACGGATTGTCTGAATCCCGTCGTCACAACCGCTGAAGATATTTGTGTTTCATTGACCGTCCACTTTAGCGATGGTTGTATTGCCTCGGATGAGATTTGCATTTTTATTGAGGGGTGTCACAACAACAATTATGAAAATAAAATCCACAGCATCACGCCGACGAATATCACCGAAACTGCGGTGATCGAACTGGAAATTGCCCGGTCGCAATTTACGCAAATTGAAATTGTCCAAAATGATGAAGTCCTGTATTCGATTTTTGAAGGTTGGGTAGGCAAAGGCATGAACTCGCTCACCCTGGATTTTTCAGGCGTACCCGCCGGCGAATATTCTTTGAGGGTGAAGTTGTACCCTGAACACAAATATGTTGCAATTACGAAGTTGTAGTTTTCTTTGTCTGATTTTTAAATTTTAAAAAAAATGAGTTTTCAAAAAATATTTCCGGTAATACTTCTCTTGTCTGTCACGCTGATCGGCGCTTGTAAAAAAGACAAAATCGATCCTTCCGATCCGCTTCCCCCTACTCCCGAAGAATCGTTTTACAAGCACTGCGGAAAAGTTCCACCGCTTTTCGGTTGTATAAACGGTGCGAGCATATTCATACCTAATGCCTTTTCACCCAACACTGATGGGATTAATGATATGTTTTTTGTATTTGTTGGGGATGGAATAAGAGAAATAGTTTCATTTAAAATCTATACATCAGAAGGAGATCTGGTATTTGAAACATCGAACATCATATTGGAATTGGGTAATGTCAATAACTATTTTAATGGCTGGGATGGAAAACATCCGGACGGGAGTATCCAGAATGGTATTTATAACTATACCGTTTCGTATGCTACGACCTACGGTGAAGTCGCCGATTTTGAAGGCACTGTCTGCTGCCGGGCTTCGCTCCCTTTGAGTTGTGTAGAACATGAAAAATACATCGCCTGGGGTACGCAACATACTGGAACTGGAGAATTTACCTCTGCGCTGCCTTCTTATGAAACCTGTGAGTGAAATGGTTGAAACCGAAGGTTAAAATTAACAGGATTGCCAAAAAGGAAAAAATCCCCCAACCATCCCAGGCGCGCCACCGGCGTGACTCCCCCCATTAAAGGAAAGTTAAAGCATCAAAGGACATTTGTTGCCAAAATAATTCTCAATACCTTCCTGTTTTGAATGGTTTGTTTAATTTTGGCGGACTTACGGATCATACAAAACAGCAGGTTCAACATGTATAAAACGCTCCTTATATTTTTCTTTGGTTTTGTTATAATAACCAACACTTTTTCGCAGGCGCCGGAGGTCGCTACTTCCGCCGATATCCACCATTCGATCAAAAAGCTGCGGGTGCTGGGTTCTGCCCTGTACATTGCTGCGCATCCCGACGATGAAAATACGCGGATGATCTCTTACCTCTCCAACCATCTTCGCATGAATACCGCTTACCTTTCCCTGACTCGTGGCGATGGCGGCCAAAACCTCATCGGGCCGGAGATCAATGAATTGCTGGGCGTGATCCGCACCGAAGAATTGCTCATGGCAAGAACCATCGACGGTGGCAAACAGTTTTTCAGCAGAGCCAATGATTTTGGGTATTCCAAACATTCCGACGAAACCTTGCAGATATGGAACAAGGACGAAGTGCTCTCCGATGTCGTCTGGATCATCCGCAACTTCCAGCCGGATGTCATCATCAATCGTTTCGACCATGAATCCGCCGGAAGGACGCACGGCCACCACACCGCCTCAGCTATTTTAGGCTACGAAGCTTATGATCTCACAAGCGATCCGAATGCCTACCCGGAGCAGTTGCAACACGTGGACACCTGGCAACCAAAGCGCTTGTTTTTCAATACCTCCTGGTGGTTTTACGGCAGTCGTGAAAATTTTGATAAAGCTGACAAATCCAAACTCACTGCGGTCGATATCGGGGTTTATTATCCTTTGAAAGGAAAATCCAACAACGAAATCGCTGCCGAAAGCCGAAGCATGCACCGATGCCAGGGGATGGGATCGACGCCCAGCCGGGGTTCATCAATGGAATACCTGGCGCTGCTGAAAGGCGACAAACCTGCCGGAAACGAAGACATCTTCGAAGGGATCAATACCACCTGGAGCCGTGTGGAAGGCGGCGCTCCTATCGGCGAAAAATTGGAGGAAATAGAAAAGTCATTCGACCACGACGATCCTGCTGCAAGCGTCTCAGCTTTGCTGGAAGTTTATAAAATGATAAAAAAATTGCCCGATGGTTATTGGAAAACGGTCAAGCTGGACGAGATCACTCAGGTCATCCGCAACTGCATGGGTTTATTTGTCGAAGCCATAGCGGAAAACTATTCTGCAACGCCCGGCCAGACCATCGAACTGACCCTGGAGGCCATCAATCGTTCGATGGTAAACGTGGAACTGCAAAGCCTGGAATACCTCCCGATGGCTGCCGATACGATGCTCAACCTGCAAATGGAGCCCAACCAGGAGTATAAAATTTATAAAAAAATAACCCTGCCCGAAGATATGGCCTACACCAGTCCCTACTGGCTTGAGAACGAAGGCACGCTCGGCATGTACAAAGTGGAAGACCAGCTTTTGCGTGGCAAACCGGAAACGCCCAGGGCGTTCAGGGTCAGTTTTAATCTGAAAGTAGAAGGCGAACCGATGGTTTTTACGGCGCCGGTGGTGTATAAAAAAACCGATGCGGTGAAGGGGGAGATTTATCGCCCGTTTGAGATCATCCCTCCCGTTTTTGCAAATATCAAGGAAAAGGTGTATGTCTTTGCCAACGACAAGCCCAAAACCGTGGAAGTGGTAGTTAATGCCGGCAGGGAAAATATTTCCGGAGCGTTGGAGCTTTTGCTTCCCGAAGGCTGGCGTTCCGTTCCCGAAAAAATTCCGTTTTCGATGGAAAACAAAGGGGAAGAGCAAACATTCGGTTTCAACCTTTATCCGCCGGAAATTCAGACAGAGGGCGAGATCATAGCCCAGGTGACATTGGGCGACAGCCATTTCCGCAAAGGTGTAAAGATCATTGAATACGACCACATTCCCACACAGACGGTTTTGCAGCAGGCAGCTTCGAAAGTAGTGAAAATCGATTTGCGTAAAGCAGGTCAGAAAATCGGCTATATCGAAGGGGCCGGCGATGAAATTCCACAAAGCCTCGAACAGATCGGCTATGAAGTTACGCTGTTGAAAGACGCCGACTTCACTCCCGAAAACCTCCGGAAATTCGATGCCGTGATCGCGGGTGTGCGGGCTTACAACACCCAGGAGCGCCTCAAATTTCATCAGCCGGCGTTGATGGAATACGTCAAAAATGGCGGTACCATGATCGTTCAGTACAACACCGCACATCAACTGGTAACCAACGATCTGGCGCCTTATTCCCTGAAAATTTCGCGGGAGCGGGTATCGGTGGAAGATGCGGAAATCCGGATATTGCTGCCGCAGCACGAGGTGTTGAATTTTCCGAACAAGATCACGGAAAAGGATTTCGAAGGCTGGGTGCAGGAGCGCGGGCTTTATTTTCCCAACGAATGGGATGAGCAATTCCAGGCCGTTCTTTCTTCCAACGATCCCGGCGAATCGCCAAAAGACGGCGGGCTGCTCGTGTGCAGCTACGGCGATGGTTTTTATATTTATTCTTCTATTTCCTGGTTCAGGCAATTGCCACAAGGCGTTGCAGGCGCATTTCGTATTTTTACAAACATGATCTCAATCGGGAAGAAAGGTTAGAAACTAGATGAAAGATGAAAGATGAAAGGTGGTAGATGAAAGACGATAGACATCAGACGGGATTCATGAGTTATGAGTTAAAAGCTATTAGGTAATTGACCACAACACCATAATACCATATCGTAGCGAATCCCGCTTTTTC
>CAZKDA010000313.1:0-4307 GCA_964551455.1 uncultured Saprospiraceae bacterium | reverse complement strand
AGGGCGTTACGGCGGATTGTAAAAAGGAACTAAGCCCCAGGCTTGCAGCAAAGCAATAAAGCATGGCGACAAAAAGAACGCTGAATATCCCGGTTGCTTTTTTCACGCTGCAAAGATACTGGTTGGAAAGGATAGTTTACCTGAAAATTTTGGTTCCAACGACGCTGTTGGTCGAAAATCCGGCATTAGGCCGGATCGATTTTCAGACTGTCATAAACCGCTTTGATACCATCGGCTTTGTCGGAAAGTACGATCAACGTGTCGTTGGCTTCAATGACCGTAGAGCCATTTGGCGTGAGGTATTTATCGTTTCGTTTTATCATAGCAATAATAGCCGTTCTCGGAAAAGACAGATCAACGATTTTTTTTCCGACCGGATAAGCATTAGGGCTGATCCCGATTTCTTTCATCGCGGTTTTGGGATGCTCTGAAAGGAAAGCCTCCGTCGGGGCGAGCGGTTTCACCTTTTCAGGGAGCGCCACGTGCAACCATTTTGCCACAACCGACAAGGTGGTTCCCTGTATTAAAATCGAGGTGACCGAAATGAAAAACACGATGTTGAAGATCATATCTGCCTTTTCGATACCGGCAAGGAGCGGGTAAGTGGCAAATACGATAGGCACTGCACCACGAAGCCCTACCCATGAGATATAAAACCGGCGCCTCGTTTTCATTTTGAAAGGTAACAAGCTGAGGAAAACGCTAAAGGGACGAGCAACGAATATCAAAAACAAGGAAATGAGCAAACCGACCCCAAACACCGGAAAAACCTGTGTTGGGAACACCAACAACCCCAAAGTAAGAAACAATACGATCTGCATCAGCCACGCCAGCCCGTCGTACATTTTCAAGATGGTTTTTTTGTGAATGAGATCCTGGTTGCCCAGATATACCGCACAAATGTAAATAGCAAGAAAGCCATTGCCCCCAAAAGAATCAGTCGCTGAAAATGTAATGAACATCAGCGCAATGACCAGCACCGGATACAACCCTTCAAAATCGAGCTTGATCTTGTTGATCACCAGTTTGCTAATCCTCCCGAAGAAAAATCCGGCCAGCGCACCCAGTATCATTTGCCGTAAAAACATAGGGATGATCGCAAAAAAGCTCATATCCTGGTTGACCACCAAGGTGAGAAAAGCAATAGTGAGCACATAAGCCATCGGGTCGTTACTTCCGCTTTCCAACTCCAAAGTCGGTCGCAGATTCGTTTTAAGCGCCAGGCTCTTCGAGCGCAATATCGAAAAAACGGCTGCAGCATCGGTTGACGAAACTATTGCCCCCAAAAGCATACTTTCGTAAATGGTAAAATCGGTGATGTACCACACAAAAGTTCCGAGCGAAAGTGCCGTCAATAAAACGCCAATCGTAGAAAGCGATATTCCTTCTTTTAAAATAGGTTTCACCGATCCCCAGTTGGTATCAAGTCCGCCTGAAAAAAGTATAAAATTCAGTGAGACGATCCCAATGAATTGCGCCAGCTTGGGATCGTCAAAACGAATGCCTCCGATCCCGTCAGAACCTGCCAGCATACCAATGGCCAAAAACAACAATAATGTAGGAACACCAAATCTGTATGAAGTCTTACCCGCGATGATACTAATGAGAAGCAGCATTGAACCGACGAGCAGTATGTTTTCAATCGTTAGTGTCATCCTTGTTTACAGTTTTAAGAATGCGCAAAGATACTTAATGCGCGGGGTTTTTATACTTGAATTTGTTCCTCCGGTATTTTTAATCGCCAAGCCTGGGTTCGATCTTGATAAATCATCATGTATGTCAACCCGCCCCGACGTGCCTGCCTGGCCCTGTCGGCAGTAGGCAGGTGGCGGACAGGTCGGGGTTCGCGTCCCCCAAAAATTCCCACAAATTATCCTTATCTTTAACACGTAAGTAACAAAGCCCGGCTATCCAAAAACAACTTTCAACTCCATGAAAACAAATAAAATACAAAGCAGTCTTTTTCTTCTCCCGATGATATTCACGATCACCATTAGTGCCCAAAACCTCGTTCCAAATCCCAGCTTTGAAAGTTATAGCCAGTGTCCTACTATCCCTTGGAATATGTTTGATTGTAACAATTGGATTAATGTTATTCCTGGTAATGCAGCCAGTTATTATAATGCCTGTTATAATGGTCAAGGCCAGCCAGCAGGGGTTCCCCTAAATTGGTTAGGTTATCAGGAGGCGTGAACCGGCAACGCATACACAGGAGTGGAGGTACGCAATAATAATAGGGAGTATATCCAGGCCGAACTAACAGAACCCCTTGTCGCCGGTCAATGTTATTACCTCGAGATGTTCACCAGCCCTGCAAAAAGGATGGATACCATTATACCCGGCCAGTCACACACTTTCATTTGTTTTGCTGTAAGCCATGTTGGCATGTACCTGTCACAAACTCCTCCCCCACTACCACTTGGTTATCCTTGGATTATTGACGTCACGCCCTAGGTCTATTACGACTTCGTGGTCAACGATTCATTGGGCTGGACAAAACTCAGCGGAACTTATATCGCCTTGGGTGGCGAGCAGGTTTTCCTTGCTCAAAATTTCCAGCCCAACGATCCCGCCTCCGGCTGGGATGGTTCGCTCAATGGGAAGTTTCTGAATCCTGCGGTGTTCGTTTATTTCGCGGAGATTGAGTTTGTGGATGGGGAAAAGCGGGTTTTCAAGGGGGATGTGGCGCTGGTGCGGTGAGGGGGTGTCAAAAGGTTTGTATGAGTAAATTCCCCAAATACACTTAGAAAATACCATTTTATTTCTCCGGCAATTCGTTTTTCACGATCTCCAAAATGGTAAGCGATAATAACACCGCTTCTTCATCACTGTTCATTTCCGATAAAAACTCCAGAGCGCGTGGATTGGTCTTTGTCGTTTTTTGAAGATTGGTAATGCTGGCTACTTCTTTATCGCCAACCAGCACCGGCAGGAGCAATTCATCGGGATCACGGTTGATCCGCGCCATGAGGCGTTTGGTTTTTTCGCTGTACAGGACGCCATTGTTGCGAAGCGTTCCAACGAGTGCGTTGTCGATGTGAAATTCCGTTTGATCTTTTTTTATGCGGAACATAAATTCCCGGTGAGCGCTTCGTGCATAAATGATGGCATTTTCATCGGGCGAAAGATATTTTTTATAAGTCCATGCGATGAGTGGTTCGTGGTAAATGGAAGTGATGACGCCTCTTGCTGTTGTGATGATCGCTTTCGTGATTTTCTTGTTGATCTGGTTTGCGGAAAGCAGCTCCAGTTCTTCTTTTGTCCGGGGGATCAATTGATCCACATAAGGCTGAATCTCAGCTTTCATTTTCCGGAGATCGGACTTCAATTTTGTTTTCCCGGGCTGGAAGTTGATCAGGGCCTGATACAAGGCATACACCCCAGCCCAGGCCGCTACGGCGATCAAAGCGATCAACACCAATAAAAGTAAGATTCGCATTTTATTTGCACAAATTTTTTATATCTCACAAATTCTGCGTGGATCAGCGAGATCAGCGGGAAATTATAATGTCCCGCTGATCTCGCAGATTTTCGCAGAAAGAGAAACAATGCAAAGTATTTTTTTCGGGTTGTACCATTACATTGTTTAATAGACATTCTATTTTTTTTAATCTAAAGTCTGTCATACCGCCCTAGGTGGCACAAGTTCTGAAATCTGAAGTCTATCGTCTATCATCTTTTCAATAAACCTCTCCCGCCCGAACATTGACGTTGATATTGTTTTCGGCAGGGTATTCAAATTGCATTCTCCTGGTTTCCAGGGCTATTTTGTCTTCGTTAGTCAGGCAATTGAGGCCGGCAGCGAGAATGGCATGGACTTCAGCCAGGATATTTTCCTTATTTTCCCAATAATCTACATCCTTGCCGGTAATATCGTTTATCAGCCGGTTCTTAATTTCCATGATTTCGGTGGCAAACATCCTGCTTTTACCTAAAACCTCGTCGATCTTTTTCAGGATTTTGAGATGTTCCCCTTTTCCCAAAAGGCTGCAACCGCCATAGTCCCAGGTTTGTATAAACCAGGATGGAAAAAAGTGCTCGATGCTGTCCGCAGAATAAACCAAAAGGTTGAGCGCTACGAAGTCATCATCTTCGCTGCCTTCGGTTTTCAGAGCTTTTTGCCGCAACTGCCTGTAATCCCTGAACAGGTAATATAAGGTGCCTTCAGCCACCAGTTGGGTTACAAATCCCGGCACTGCGTTTTCGAGCCAGAAAAGGTCAGGCAATTGGTTGTTTTGATCGCTCAGGTTAAGCTTGTTTTCAAGGATTTTTGTAAGGGTGTCTCTCAGGTTGTTGCCATCTCTCAG
>CAZKDA010000312.1:0-4338 GCA_964551455.1 uncultured Saprospiraceae bacterium | reverse complement strand
CAGCGGGCTGGCTTCGGGGACGTATATTTTGCAATTGCAATCGGGAGAGGGGGTGCTGGCGCAGAAGTTCGTGGTGCAGCGGTGAAGGAACTGTACCGGCGAACCCGCCCGTATGTCACAGGCGGGCTGGCTTCATTCGCCGTGAAAATCAAAGTGATATCGTCGGCGAATGAAGCCTTCCCGATGTTCAGCCTGCCCGATAATAGGGCGGGGCGGGTTTGCCGGAACAGACACCCCAATCACTCAAACAAATTATCATAATTGCCGGGGGCGGAGTCTTTTTTCTGCGCTTCGGGTTCGGCGCGGGGCTGATCGAGGTTGAGGGTTTCGGTTGATTTGTCAGAAGAACCCATGAGTAGCAGGGTGCTTTCCTTTTCAAATTTTTCCAGCATCTTGAGGCCCTGTTCTTCAAATACGCCGTTTTGCAGATCGACAGAATCCATAAAGCTCGAGGACATTTCCATGAAACGTTCCATTTCCCCTACTTTGTTGGCCACATCGTCGGCGATGGATTCGAGCGCCATGTCGTACATTGCCCGCTGGTCGGGATCGCCGGAGATCACGCTCATGGCTGATTTCATGGCAGAGTGTGAGGCGCGGATAGCTTTTCTTTCCTGCTCTTTGTGGTTGACCTGGTCTTTGGTGTCTTCGAGCAGTATCTCGGAGTTTTGATACATCCGGGTCAGTATTTTCAACATCACCTCGATCTTGCCGTGTAAAATTTCGTATTTGGCGTTGGTCTCCTTGAGGCGGGCAGCTTTCCGGGAAGAAAGCATCAACTGCTTGTCGTTGCCTTTTTGTTTGGCCATTGCAGCAAGCTGCATGCTGTTGTCGATCTCTTTTTTATTATCCTCCATGAGGGTCGAGAGCTTGCGCATCTGCCCGCGAAGGCTGGCGATCTGGTTGCTCATCTTCCGGAGGTTGTTGCTGAGGTCATCCACGTAGCTTTTGAGGATGCCTATGGGGTCGAGATTGACAAAAACGCCGGTGATCGCCCGCATGATGCTTTTATATCCGTACCAGACGAGGTTGCGCATCTTCGGATCGAGCACCATGTAAACAATGGCGCCCAGCACCAGCAGCATTCCGCTGAGATACAAAATATTCTGCGCCAGGGTGATTAACACAGGCATAGCCAGATACAGCAGATAGCCACCGCCGAGTACTAACCCAGCCATAAATATGGCGCCCGTGACACCCTCCGGCCTTTTCCAGAATGACTTCTTTTTAAATTGATCGGTATCGATGGGAGTGATCTCTGTCATTTTATTTCAAGGTTTGAGGATTGTAGTTTTTGGTTTGTAGTTCATGGTTTACAGTGTAAAGTTATTAGTTCAAAGTTGTTGGTTGCTAGTTGTTTTCAATTTGGTGTTATGGTTGCTTCGACAAGCTCAGCCCGCCTGACTGTCGGACAGGCACAAGTTGGTGTCTTGGTATTATGGCGTAATGATTCATCATTCATCACTTATCATTCATCACTTATCATTTATCACTTATCATTTATCACTTATCACTTATCACTTATCATTCATAACTAACCACTAATCACTAACTACAGATACTTATTAATATTCTCAATATCTCTTTCGATCTGGTTGAGGATACTCTGGTGCGTATGTTCAAAAGCTTCGCGGGTCATGTCGATTTTTTCGCGGGCGATGTTGATCTGTTCGTCGGCGCCGTCGATGGTATTTTGAAACTTTGCGACCTGTTCCTGAAGCTGTTTTATTTTTTCCTGGTGTTTAACAATTTGCTCTTTGAGTTTGCTTACCTCCTGCTCTTTGCCGGCTATCTTTTGGTCGATCTGTTTTTGCAAAGCCGTGTCGAACTGTGATTTTTCATTAGCCAGCACGTTTTTATAATGCGAAGCAGTTTCGAGGAGTTTGTTTTTGGTCAGACCGACGGTCGATGCCGTAGCAAAGGCGGATTTGAAAGCCGTTGCCTCGTCGATGTTCAGCTTTGAAAGGGCATCGAGGCTTTGTTTGAATTCAATGTAATCGAAGCCCGGAAGGTTGTTTTTATCAAGCGCTTTGGTGAGAAAATCAACGCTTTTCTGATCCAGGCCGTGGTCATTTCCAAATATATTTTTCAAATTGTCAAACGTATTTTTAAAAAATTATCAAATCCGAAAAGCAAGATCTGCCCGGCACTTAAAACTCAAAAGTAATATTGCCGCACTCCTCCTTTCTTTCACTTTTGTTGAAACGGTACCGAAGGGCAGCATCAATCGCAACCTCTTTCAAGTCCTTGTCGGTGGTGGTAGTTCCTCGCTGGTTGAGCCTCGAAGACATGACATAACCGTCCATATCCACGCATACTTTAACGACGATAGTGCCTTCTTTTTCAGCATCTACTTCCACATTGGGCGCGATCATAATATTTCGCGAACGAAGATCGCCGCCTATCGAGGTTACTGCTTTTTTAAAAACACTTTCTCCGGCATTTTCTGCTGGTGTGTTATCTGTTTCGTGGCTGGTGGCGTCTAATGGTTCATCATTTTCCATTTCCTCCGGTTTCGTCCCTCCTTTGCTTACCAATTCATCTTCATGGTGTTCATCATTGTAAGCCACCTGGGAAGAAGGAGTTTCCGAATCATCGGTAGGTTTTGTAATTTCGGCATCTTTCGGACGGCTTTCGACTGTTGATTTATTTACACCAAATGAGCTGCTTAGCGAGCTGAACAAAAATTCCTGCATGGCGTTGTCGTACAATTTTCTGGATTCCACATTGACGAGGCGTTGCACATCCAGGTTGTAAAGGCTCATCACACGATCTTCCGAATTGCTCCTGGGTACGCAAATATAGATCGGCGCCTGGGTGGGGTCTTCAATGACGATGAGCAGCGCTTTGATCTCGCTTAAACCTTCTTTGTAAAGTCCGATCAGTTGAGCGCCTTTGGTCGTTGTAAACAAGTTTTTGATCTGGTATCCGCTTTTGTGAATGTCGAGTCCGAGTTCTTTTTGGTAAAGATAACCTTTACTCATGTAGCGATATTCTTCCAGTGAGGTTCCTTCCTGCGCTTTTAATGAAAAGCTTGCAATTAATAAGATGATTAGGGAGGTGAGATGTTTCATGATAGTAATTTGTTTTTAAATGATTGCATATTTTTTTCTCAAATTCTGGTCTGGGATGATAACCAATTTTCTTTCAAAAAGCATTAAAATGAGTAAGCCTGCCGGCAATCAAGCTGTAAAAATCCGAATAAATTCCTAAAATCCAGCGAAAAACATAAAAAAACTCTTTGATGATCGACGACCTGCCGCCACAGCCCGATGACCGGGTGAATTCAATTGCTGTACAGGCCTTGTTTTCAACAATGTGTTTCAACCTATGATCTCCAATTCGCTGATCCCGTTTGCTTTCTTTTTTACGACAATTTGTGTGGAAATGCGTTCTTTGAGCGCTTTGACATGGGAGATGACACCGATGGTTTTGCCGGTGGATTGCAGGTTTTCGAGGGTGGAAATAGCCAGGTCCAGTGTGTTTTCATCCAACGAACCAAAACCCTCGTCAATGAAGAGCGAATTGATGGTGGTGTTGCGGCCCGCGAGGTCGGACAAGCCCAAAGCCAGCGCCAGGCTGACCAGAAAACTTTCGCCGCCCGACAGGGTATGCATCGAACGGACATTGTCGGCCTGGAAGGTGTCCACAATATCGAGGCTGAGATTTTCGTCGCTCCGCTTTTGGATGAAATAGCGGCCGTTGAGCAAATTCAGGTGTTGGTTTGCCAGAGCAACGAGTCTTTTCAGTGTAAGTCCTTGCGCAAATACACGAAACTTTTTCCCGTCGGCCATGCCGATGATCTCGTTGAGTTTCGCCCAGCGGTTGTACTCATGGCGCTGGTTTTCAATGGTTTTGCGCAAAGCTTTGCCTTCTTTTTCCTGTTGTTCGTTGTGGTTGAGCTTTTCGCGGATGCTACCGATCTCCTGTTGGATTTGCTGGAAAGAGTTATCGGCCTCTGCCAGTTCGGTTTGTATATTAGCTTGCGGCGAAGTTGTCAACTTTTTGTTTTTTACACCGGCCAGTTCAGTTTCTACATTTTTTACCGAACGGCGGGTCTCGATCTCTTTTTCCTTTAAAGCCTCACTTTGTTTCTGAATGGCGGAAGCTGTCGATTCGTCCAAGATCGCTTCGCGCAACTGGCTGAGATTTTCAAAACCAGCCTGTTGCACCTCAACGGCTAGCAAAGTTTCCAATTGTTGCGCCTTGTCGTTGATTTGAACCTGTTGCTTTTCCTTTTCGGCAATGGAAGCTTTGGAAGTTTTCAACAAAAAAACGGCTTCATCCCAAAGTTTTTTCGCCGATTCGAGTTGTTGCTCCATTTCGATGACCTGCGTT
>CAZKDA010000311.1:0-4416 GCA_964551455.1 uncultured Saprospiraceae bacterium | reverse complement strand
TTAATACGACTTTTTCGGATTCTATAGTTAGTACGACTTAATAAGATTCAGCAAAGGTTAGAAGTTATGAGTTATACGTTTTGAACCATAATCTTTACCTTGATAAACAGAAAACCACAAACCACGATCTAAAAACCCTTCAGTTCGGCATATTTTTCAGCTTTTGGAGGTCGAGGATGGTGATCAAACCGTTTTCGATACTGATCAGATTTTCTGTCTTGAAATCCGTGAGGGTGCGGATGACGGATTCTTTGGCGGTACCGACAATGCTCGCGAGGTCGTCCCGCTGGATTGAAATAGGCGAGGCACTTTTTGCGGAACGTTCTTCGAGATCCACCAAAGCTTCGGCTACCCTTTTGCGGATGGAGTTGTAAGCGAGGCTCAACAACTGGGATTCTTTATCCTCGACTTCGTTGGCCAGCATTTTTATAAACTGTGCGGAAAAATCGCGGTTGCCATAAAGCAGCGCGGTAAAGTCATCTTTGGGGATAAAACAGATCTCCGATTCTTCCATCGTGGCGGCGAAGTCGATGTATTTTGAACCGGCGATCAGCGGATGATAGCCGAAAAACTGTCCGTCGGAATAAATTTCAGTGATGTACTCTTTGCCGTAATCGTTGATCTTGTAAATTTTTACTTTCCCTTTGACGATATAAAATATTTTGTTGGGAACATTGCCTTCCTGGTAGAGTATTTCTTTCTTTTTGAAATGGCGCACTTCGCGCTCTTCCGATAGTTTTTCGAGCGCCTTTTTGCCCCTGGCTTCATCGATCAGGGTGTTCAAAGAAGAAACGGAACCGTCGAAGATCTTTTTGATCCGCTCGGTTTTTTTCAACCTGACTTCGATGGCGTCCAACAGTTCCATGTCGTCGAAAGGTTTAGTGATATAATCGTCGGCGCCCAGGTTCATGCCTTTGCGGAAGTCGGTTTTCTCAGCTTTGGCCGTAAGAAAAATGAAAGGCGTATTTGCGGTTTTGGGCTTTTTACTCAAAATATGCAACACGCCGAAGCCGTCCAGTTCGGGCATCATTACATCGCAGATGATGAGATCGGGCTCTTCCTGTAGCGCTTGCTGAACGCCAATTTTCCCATTTTCGGCAGTGATCACTTCATAGTTTGAAAGAGAGAGAATTTCTGCCAGGTTTTCCCGGACATCGGGGTTGTCCTCTATGACTAAAATCTTGTGCATTAAGTATGTTTTATAGGAATGGTTATAGAAAAAGTAGAACCTTGATTTTCTTCACTTTCAAAACTGACAGAGCCTTTCATCATTTCGACATATTGCCTTACGATGTTCAACCCCAGGCCGGTACCCTGAATATTGATGGAGTTGGAAGCCCTGAAAAAGCGTTCGAAAAGATGTTGTTGTTCATTTTTCGGGATGCCGATACCCTGATCGATCACCTGCAGGTGCAGAAAACCATTCAGGAGTTCGTGGCGGCAGATGATCTTTGCGCCTTCGCGTGAGTATTTCGATGCATTGGAAAGCAGGTTGAACAGTACGTTTTTCAAAACTCTTTTATCGGTGTGCATGATGGTTTCAGGTAGTTCGCCCTCAAATTTAATAAACTGTCCGGGTTTGAGCAAGCCATGAATTTCCTCTACGGTTTCTTTGCAAAACTGGTTGATCTCGAAGGGTGAAGGCTGGAATTCGAGCTTGCCTTCTTCGAGTTTGCTCAATGACAGGAAGTCATTCAGGATCGCTGTAAGATTGTTGACGGAGGATTTGATCCGGCTAATGTGCTTTTCGCGTTGTTCCTGGGTTTCGGTTTGGGTATATCGCCCGATGATCGACGCCGAAGAAAGTATAGTGCTGAGAGGTGTCCGGAATTCATGCGAGGCCATTGATACAAAGCGGCTTTTCAGTTCGTTGAGTTCCATTTCTTTCTGGAGAGCCTCCCTGATCTCGATTTCGGTTTGCCGCAAGGCCTCCTCCACTTTTTCCCTTTCCTTGATTTCACTTTCGAGTTTTTGGTTGGTTTCCAGCAGGATGTTGACCACTTCCGAGAGCTTTTCAGTTCGATCATTGACGATCATTTCAAGCTCTTCATTCAATTGCCGGAATTTCTGCTCTGCCTCTTTGATGTCAGAAAGGTCGTGGACAATCCCCGTGTAGATGGTCCGGTCGTCCATCAGCACTTCGCTCACGGCGAGCCGCATGGGAAAAGTTGTTCCGTCTTTTTTCTTACCGGTTACTTCTCTTCCTTTTCCGATGATGCGGGGAATACGCGTTCTCTGGTAATGCTCCAGGTACCCGTCGTGAGCCGAATGATCGGGTTCGGGCATAAGCATTTTGACATTTTGGCCAACGACTTCACGAACTTCGTAGCCAAACAATTTTACAGCCGCAGAATTGAATGACTCCACGATCCCTTTTTCGTCGATGGTGATGATGCCGTCAATCGCCGTTTCGAAGATGGCTTTCAATTTCCGGGCATCTTCGGATAACTTTTGTAAATGATGTGTATTTTGATCCAAACGCAGAAGATTTAGGGTTTTGAAGTCTTAAAAATATCCCGAGTTGCGGATAATCCAATTGAAACGGAGAATTTTGTGAGAAATCTATGATTTCGATGCAAAATTGGACGATTTCAGCCTGCCTGCCGCAGGCAGGTTGGATTCAAAATTATCCGCAACTTGAGTTAAAAATAATGTTTTTCCGATACATGACAAAAATCATTATTTCATTTGATGAACATCACCGGCCAGTCCCGGCTTTGTTGAGATATTGCAAGCAAAATAACATTGTTAATCATTAAAAAAAAATAACATGAACCTACTTGCACCTGTTTCAACGATAATGACTAAAAAGTTGTTTACCGTTGCGCCCAACGACAAGCTTTCGACGGTGAAGGAATTGTTTGATAAACACAAGATACATCACCTCCCTGTGGTCAAATACAAAACGATTGTCGGGATGTTAAGCAAATCAGACCTGCTCTATTTCCTGAAAGGAACTGGTCACAACAGCGAATACGACAAGATGCTCAACGATGCACGTATGCACAATTACACTGCCGAGGAGATCATGACCAAAGGGCTGGCAAAAGTTTCTTCCAAAGACCGGATCGGAGTGGCCATCGAAGTGTTCAAAGCCAACCTTTTCCATGCGATCCCGGTAGTGGATGATGGCGAGTTGGTGGGCATATTGACTACCTATGACATCATCCGTTCATTGAATGTAAAAGATCAAAAGCCGGTTTAAATTCATGAAGCTATCAATGTTCTTCAAAAGAATTTTCAGCTAAATGAAAAAAATACAAATACTTGGTTTGGAAGACAGCAGGCACAAACAAATGCTTGAAACCTTAAAAAAGGCGATCAAGATGCTTTCTGTAAATGTCGGCATTGAAGAAATTACGGATATTGCGACATTCCTGAAATACAATCTCATAAAAGTGCCGGCTCTGGCTGTCAACGGCGATATTGTTTTTCATCAGGATGATCAGGAACTGGAATTGAAACTGATCAAAGCGCTCCTTCGCAAATTCTTTTCAAATCAATTCATCATGGAAAATATGCTTGTCCCGACTGACTTTTCCGAAACTGCAAAAGGAGCTTACCGGTATGCTCTTCATCTGGCTGAATATTTTGATTCCAACATCAATGTCGTACACGTATATCATCCTTCTTACGATCCCGTTCAGCCGCTCGGCGTCAATCCGAATGTGCTTTTGCCCGAACCTAAAAAGGAGTTGATGAAAAAGTTTATTCACCCGAACGGTAATTCAAAAGCGGGTTTGGTTGAAACACTGGTAAAAGTCAACAGCGAGATCATCAGCGGTTTTGCCGCTGAAGAGATTATCCGTTTTTCAAAATCGCCGGAGCTTGACCTCATCGTCATGGGTACAACCGGGGAGAACACCCTGCTGGAAAAAGTATTCGGCAGCATATCTTCCGATGTTTCCAAAAAAGCGAATTGCCCGGTGCTGCTGATCCCAAAAGGTGTAACTTTCAGGGCTTACCGAAACATTGCTTATGCCAGTGATTTCGAAAAAACGGACAGCAGGGTGTTGGATAAAATCGTCGATTTTGCAGGCCGTTTTTCTGCGGGCATCCACCTCGTTGACGTACACGAGCACAACGAAAAAGGCCGTTATAAAGTATCAGAACAATGGCTCGAACAACAATTGAGCGACCAGTTGCCAACGTTGGAATTCAAAATGGCCGAAGTGGAAAGCAGCAGCATCTGGGAAGGACTGGATCAATATGCTGCCGACAACGACGTGGATTTGCTGGTGATGGTCACCAAACAAAGGAAGTTTTGGGAAAATCTTGTCCACAAAAGCATCACACGGCAGGTTGCAATTCATTCAAAATTGCCTATATTGATCTTACACATTGATGAATGAAATGATAATTAATGATGTTCAAAAATAATTCATTTAAATTATCCGGAGGCATTTGATGGTTTTT
>CAZKDA010000310.1:0-4427 GCA_964551455.1 uncultured Saprospiraceae bacterium | reverse complement strand
CTTTTTTCAGGAGCAGTTTTCGTGTTCTCACCGGGTCATGGTTATTGGAAGTTCCGTATTTGTACTCGGCGATGTGCATATTGCGGATATACAATTCTCCGTCTTTGAAAGTGCAATAAGCTTCTTTCAGGTTGGCGTTGTTCTCGCGGATGGATTTGATCTCTGTGCCGGTCAGGATGATACCGGCTTCAAATTCTGCAAGGAATTGATATTCAAACTTCGCCTTCCGATTGACGATCTCTATTTTCCTGGATTTCTGTTCCTTTGCCACTTTTTTAAAAATGCTTTTGTAGTTTATTAATAGGTCAATAGTTTTGGCATTCCCGTTTTCATCGTCCCGCCCCGACACTGGTGTCTGGGCGGGATTCGAAGCGATATGGTGTTGAGGCGAATTGCAATTCGCCCGTACTAATCTGATGTCTAAAGTCTTATTTAATTATTTCGGTCATCGAAGTCTTCTTTCTTTTTATCTTCTATCCTTTTAAATATCAAATAGAGCACAACGAAAAAACCGGCTATCCAAAACACAACATTCAACACTTCCAAAAATGATAAAGGTTCCATGATTTAATTTTTGTTCAGGATAAATTGTGTCAACCTTGAACTTGCGTTGCCTTTAAATTCTACAAAATCGAAAAAGCTGGTTACTTCAACCTGACGGCAGTGCCATAAGCCAATATTTCCGAACATCCCTGCATGACCATAGCTGTGGTAAACCGAACGTTGATGACAGCATCGGCGCCGAGCGTTTCGGCATCAGCGATCATACGCTGAATGGCCTGCTCACGGGCATCGGCCATGAGTTTTGTGTATTCTGAGATCTCTCCGCCGACGAGGTTTTTCAGTCCTGCAAAAATATCCCTGCCAAGGTTTCTGGCGCGAACGGTGCTACCCCTCGCAACATCGATCACCTCAACGATCTCCCGGCCTGCTATAAAATCAGTATTCGTGATAAGCATAGTTTAAAAATTTAGATTTTGTTATTCAACTTTTATCAGCTTGAATTTCACCTCCGTGAAAAAGCCTTCCTTTTTGCCTTCGATGCGTGCATCGATGCGGTTTTCACCGTTTTTTATATAAATGATCCTTTGCGGAAAATCATGTGCTTTATTTTCAAAAATAATTTCATTTCGATTGCTGGCGATCAATTTGAAGGTAACGGGCTTTCCTTCATTCTGGCCGGTCACTATAGGAATGTAGTACAGCGATTTGTCCTGCTTTACGATCTCAATGGTTTCAGTGATCAAGGTATCATTATTTTTAACGACATAGCCTTTTCCGCGAAAAAGGTGGTCGTCAATTTTTTCCCATTCCTCAAAATTATTACTTTCGTTGACTTGCCATTTGCCCAGCACCCAGCTTAGATCGGATAATTCGGATGAGGTTTTACAGGCAGGAAGTAAAAATAATATTATAGAAACCAGATAATTTAAAGGTAAACTTTGCATCTTTATTTTTTGATGAATTTTCGAAAAAATAATAATTTATCCGTTAAATGAAATAAACCAATGCCATTAAATTTTTTTCATAACGAAAAAGTCTAACATCAGCAAAACCCCCTTTGTGTATGCACCGGTTTCTACCCCTGATCTTTTCTTTTTGCTTCTTTTTGGCATGTACCAAAAAGGAAACCATCAATCAAATCGACCACGTGAATGTCATCATCGATGACAATACCGCGCCGCCGTACAACCAGGTGACTACGATCCAAATCCAAAATTATATCAACAAAATCTACATTGACCTGCTGGGCAGAGAACCGTTGCAGCAGGAACTGGAAGATCACACCAACCTGCTGAAAAGCAATAACCTAAGCCTTCAGTCGAGAACGTTGTTGTTAAACCAACTCATGGAAAATCCTCTGTATTACGACCGGTTTTTCGATACCTATAGTGTTGCCTATCTCAATGGTGTGGGTGAGCAGATCATCGTGGAGTATATCAATCAATTTGAATTTCAAAAAGCGCAGGCCGAGCAGATGGGCAATTATCCGCTTGCACAGTTTTTACAATTTGAGATCGACAAGCTGGAAGATCTGCTGACAGCCAGTGCCGATTATGAAAACCAGACGATCAGCATCAGTGAGCTCATGCAACGAATTTGTTATAATTTTTTCTACGATGAAATAAACATGGGTAGTGAAAACTTTGTGCTTTCCTGCTTTGAAAATTTCCTTAAGCGCTTCCCGACTGAACAGGAGAGAGCATCCGGCGTCAATATGGTAAATGGCTTTGCCAGTCAGTTGCTGCTACAGGACGGAAGCACCAAAAAAGATTTCATCGAGATCATCACCTCGACGCCGGGCTTTTACGAAGGTCTGGCCATCGACATTTACCGGCAACTGCTGGCGCGATACCCAAACTCTGAAGAAATGAACGACGCCACCACGCAACTGTCGGAAGATCAGGATTACCAGGCCATCCAAAAGGAAGTCATGGTCAGCGCTGAATACGCGGGGTTTTGAAAAAAATGAGTTATACGTTATGAGTTAAAGGTTAGGGGTCATAGAGGTGAAACCGGATACCCGATACCGTCAAACCACAAATTTTTTTACAATGATGATAAGAACACAAATAATTTTAATCTTCGGAATATTGCTGGCCTTCTCAGCATGCAAAAAGGAAACGGAGGTTATTAAGCAACCAGAGGTAGATAACTACATTTACAACATCAATGGAGAGACTCTTTATGCTTCGAATGTTGAGAAGAACAAACAAAAAAGCTCGGAGCAATACATTTCGATACTCTACGCCAACCTGTTCCAAACCGCTATTCCGCAAAACGATCTGGTAGAATTGGCGGAGATCCGGTTGTGCATAGGCGACAAGCAGTCCGCTGATGAGCTTATCTTAAACAGTTTTGTGAATAATGGTAATGTAGTCATCCCAACTGATGCTGAAATGCGGGCTGATGTGGAAAAATTTGTGAAAGAAACTTATCTGCGTTTTTTCCTGCGGATTCCCACAGCTTATGAGGTTTTCGAATTGAAAAACGAAATTGAAAATGATCCGGAATTAACCCCGGAATTGATATACCAGGCTTTTGCATTATCCAATGAGTACAAGTTTTATTGAAGCAGATCATGGGTTAAGAGCTATAAGCTATAAAGTCAACCCATAACCCATAATTTTTATGAAACGAAGGAATTTTTTGAAAAAAGCGACTTTGGCAACCGCCTCAACTATAGCGGTTCCTTATATTCTGCCAGCCGGAAGGTTGTTTGCTCCCACAGGTACCCGCATTGCAAACCATGTGGTATTCATGCTTTTTGCCGGCGGCATCCGTCAGCAGGAATCCGTCTATCAGCAATATCTGGCCAACCAGGGATTGCCAACGCAGGGAAACCTGATGCTCAATATGCTGGAGGGTGCTGCTCCCAGTAATAATTTGTTGTTCAACCTTTGGTCTCCGGTTACACAGCCTCTGACCCAATCCGGCACATTATTCAGAGAGGTAGAATATAAAACCGGCCCGACAGGACATTACAACGGTCATACCGTGGCGATGACCGGAAACTACACGGAGACCGGCCTCAACCTGAACATCAACCCGGAATTTCCCACAGTTTTTGAATACTACCGCAAGCACTCCGATCCGGCAAAAAGCGCGATCAACGCCTGGTGGATATCAGAGGCATTAGGCCCTTACCCGTCGCTGAATTACAGCCGCCATTTTTTATACGGCGCTCAATACGGCGCTAATTACCTGCGCCCTGCGAGTTTGTTTGGAAATGCAGGAAGCCAATTTGCCAACGCCATCACCTATCAGCCGGACGATGTGCAGCGGATCAGCAAAATAAAAGGGTTGTTAGATAAAAATTTTCAGAACACTGCGGACGATCTTCCTGGCATCCAAAATACACCTGAAAACAGGGAACTGATCAAAAGTTTTATTTTAGACCTCCAGGATCAGGGGCAAAGCCAAACCCTCGAGGTTGCAACTCCGGGAAGTGCTTACAATCTGCTCACCGGCGATCTCATCAATATTTCGGCAGCATGGCAGGTGCTGGATGAGTTTGCTCCTGAACTTACGGTTATCAATTCTACTAACCTGGATGTTTGCCATGATAACTTTAGCCTCTACCTCAACTTCCTGCACCGGGCTGATTATGGTGTAGGATGGCTGTGGAATAAGATACAAAGCCACCCCGTGCTGGCAAACGATACCATCCTGATCTGTATGCCGGAGCATGGCCGGAACCTGGATTCCAATAATCTGACGGATCAAAACGGTTTGGGAGCTTACGATCACACCGGCGATGCCAATTCGAGAAGGGTGTTTACACTCATCGTCGGACCTCCCGATAAAGTCAAACAAGGGCTGACCTTCGGCGCTCCCGGCAACCCTGCGGCAGAATCTATTGACGTGATCCCTACGATTGCGCATATCCTCGGTTTTAAAGACGATATTCCATCCGGGCTTTTGCC
>CAZKDA010000309.1:1976-4498 GCA_964551455.1 uncultured Saprospiraceae bacterium | reverse complement strand
AACATTTGAGTATCCGCCACTCCTGCATTGAGTGTCGTATATTTCTTCTATGTGCGACGGCTAATTTAGTTATTTTTTCTCAACTCCAACAAACTTTTCACCATTATTTGACATAGGAAAGTCAAGAAAATCCAATGGGCTTTTGAGCTTTGCCTTATGGTGTTTGGTGATATGGGTGTAAACTTCAGTCGTTTTGGTAGAGTTATGCCCTAATAAATGCTGAATATATCTCAGATCAGTGCCGTTTTCCAGCAGATGCGTGGCGAAGCTGTGGCGAAGGGTGTGCACTGTCCCATAAGCATTAATGCCCGACAACTTGATCGCTGCTCTCAGAATATTTTGTACACTCCTCGGAGAGTATTGCCCGCTGTCAGGACTTTCAAATAGCCAATAATCCGGAAGGTGTATTTTGTAGTAGTGTCGCAGATATTTCAATAACACGGGCGACAATACCGTGTATCGGTCTTTTTTTCCCTTGCCACCTTTTACGAATACGCTCATTCGTTTGCTGTCGATGTCTTGCACACGAAGGTTTATCAATTCGCTGAGCCGGATTCCGGTGGAGTATATGGTGAGCAGGATGCACTTATGTTTGATATTTTTCGGAGCCTGAAGCAGGCGTTGAATTTCCTGTTCGCTGAATACCTTGGGCAATTGAAATGGTTTTTTCGGACGAGGCAGATCATATACTTCTCTTGGCCGCTTTAATACTTTTTCGTAATAAAATTTAACAGCATTCACCATTTGGTTCTGTGTAGTGGCCGATGCTTTTTTATACTTTACCCAATGGTATAAAAAATCGCGGATCATGTTGCTATCCTGATCAAGTGGAGACCGGTCTTTTCCAAGCCAGATCGTATATTCTTTAAAAAAGTTGAGATAAGTCTTGATCGTGTGAACGCTGTATTGTTTAAGGCGAATCTGCTGTTCGAACTTAATTATTTCGTCGGTCCAGGGAGATTCTTTGGCAGGAGGTGCTGTACTTACAAGAGTTGATTTCACTACCGGCAGATGGGCTTCCGGATCAAACATCAGCTTGCAACGATTCCCAAATAAATATTGTAATTGCTGAATGGTTTTGGCGGTATAAGGTACGTTCCAGCATATTTGCAAAACGTTCCACCTGGCTTTGGGCAATTGTTTTACGAGCATCCTTGATTCCAGGTCTTCCTTTTTGATCCACAGACACAACCTTGTTTTCTGGTTTTCATCCAAAGTGACCGGAAAGGGGTGAAACCCGGCACTTTCTTTTTCTTTTACAGCAACATTCTCTGCTTTTCCATTCCGCCTGATATCGATTTTGTGGTCTTTAAATTCGCTTTTAAAACTTGTCCAGCCTTGTTTGGAATAAGGGATCAACCATTGACTTCGGCTCCTGCTCCAGCGCCTGCCTTCGATCCTTTTGATCTTTTCTATCAAAAAATCATCCTTTGGGATCGAAACACCCAAAAAAGAAATTTCATCTATTTTTACCAAATCAACAGTGATCATCTTTTTTTGGTAAAAATAAATTATTTTGGAACAAGACAATTGATTGAAAACCAGATAAGTGTTGCTTTATCCGATCACAAACGTTTGTAATCGGATAGTAATCGGATAATTAAAACGTAAAAACAATAAGCTATGCAAAAACCTGTTTGCCTGACCTGTGGAAAACCTTTTGCCGGCAGAATCGATAAAAAATACTGCTCGCTCTATTGTAAAAATACCTTCAACTACGGACGAAGAGCCAAAACCAAATCGGCAACCCAGACCATCGATGCCATTCTTCATAAAAACCGCCAGATTCTCGACACGATCATGGGGCCTGCCCGAAAGAAATTGGAAACCACAAAAACAGAACTGACGCTCATGGGATTTCAGTTCGCATACATAACCGGCTATTATACCAATTCCCGAGGCAAACTTTATCACTACGTCTATGATTTTGCATGGATGGAATTCACCGGAGAAAAAATCCTCGTAGTAAAAAAATAGAAACCATACGCTAATTGCTTGCGAAGCATCCCGCTTGCGTTTCTACTATGAGGTGATGTGTCGCATCCTTCATCCTCCGGCTGTCAATGCAAGTTGATTCAATTCTAAAATTCATCGGAGAGATCACAAACCCAATCATGCGCTGAAACGCACCCATTCACACAAAATCGGATTCGTCCCAGTCTTTGCGTTCTTTTTTAATTTCTTTGAGTTCCAGTTCATCGTCGGGATCGGCATCCGCATCGTGTTCTCCCATTTGGCGAAGCTCCTTTTCCAGTTCTCTGGCTTCCCATTCTTCATCGAGACGCCCCGCACCCGGCAATCCGAACACATTGAAAGCATGAAAGGCCAAGCCGATCCCCCAACCAAACATCGGCCATATAAACCAAAGCTTGCCCGGAGAGGTGAGGAGGTTGATGGCAATTAGAAAACAATTGATGATGACATAGGCGGCCAGGTGGCCGTAAAAGTCTTTTCTTTCAGCGACTTTCTTTTTTGCGCGTTTGTAAGGGTCTTGGCTCATAAAGGCTGGTTTTTTATATGCT
>CAZKDA010000309.1:0-1876 GCA_964551455.1 uncultured Saprospiraceae bacterium | reverse complement strand
CTCTTTCAAACTAAGTCGGAATCTTTCCAGTTCTTTTGAGTTTCCGTTTTTATTTCTTTGAGTTCCAGTTCGTCGGTTTCGTTTTGGAGGGGCGTTTCGAAATGGCTGCCTTCCATTATTTTATGCATCACCCGTTCTATTTCCTCCTGCTCCCAATCGCTGCCGCCGAGCCGCTTGCTGCCCGGCAATCCAAAGACACTAAAATAGTGGATGAACAAGCCAATGCCCCACAACGACGCCGGGATCAGCCATTCAAATGTATTTTCTTCAAACAAAACTATGAAAAAGAAAACCGTATTGACGGCAAGATATACGCCGAGATGCCTGTAAAATCCTTTCTTCTTTCCCACTATTTTTTTGGCTTCTTTGTAAATGTATTCTTCGTTCATGACTTTTTTGATTTCAAATTACTTTTTTATTGAAAAAAATGCCGGATCAATCTACTAACCGGCAGGGTTTCAACGACAAGCCCTCCAGTTTCTCAGGTAAAAACTTTTCTGCTCAGGCTGCCCGTCAAAGCTCCCAAACCACCGGCTATCCCGCCCAGGATCGCAGTGACCAGGATCAACTTCGTTGCATCAAGACCGCCGAACATCGCCCCTACCCTATTGGCCAGGATACCCTCGTTTTCATAATTGATAAAAGCCGCATAAATCCCCCAAAGCAAAAAAACGCCGCAAAATCCCACCAAAAAACTTTGAAAACCATCGGACTTCAATAATGCTCCACAACACGCCGCTACCAGCACGATCGTCCACGCCGCAAAAAAATGCTGCACGGCAAAACCAAAAACAATGATCCCTGCAATTCCCAAAAGATATTTCATGTTTGGCTTTTTTAGAAGTGTTTAAAATGACAATTTGCGGATTTGCGGATTTGCTAATAACCATAACCCAACTTCCCGACTTCCCGACTTCCCGACTTCACAACTCAAAAACTCACACTCGCAAGATACTCAAAGTTTTTTTACCCGGAAGCTGTTCGCCGGGCGCCCGCATCAGGTTTTCTTTTTATCTTGTCATAGTGAGAAAATTACTGCGAACGATGCTGCCCCATGTGGTAGCCTGGGTACTGGCTTATGTGTTTTACGCCATTGTCATTTATTTAGTGCTGCTCGACGGAAAAGACAGCGGTAACATCCGCCGGTTCGGGCTTTTGCAAATTACGTTGTGGGGCGTTTACGTCGGGATATTTATCGGCCTGATCCTGGGACTGACTGATCGTTTTTTGTTGAAAAGGTTTTCCAATTCAAAACGGTCGATCGGTTTTTTGATCCTGCTCAAGAGCATCGTTTACAGCGTGACCATCTTCCTGACCATTCTGGTCGGAACTGCCACCTGGATTGCCATATACGGCGGTGAGACCTTTACTGAAAAGCTGTACCACTCCAGGTTTCGGTTTGCTTCCACTTTTGTTTATTCGGTATTCGTCACCCTGCTGATCAACTTTGTAAGCCAGGTGAACCGCAAGTTCGGCCCTGGGATTTTGTTGCCTATGTTTTTTGGAAAATACCACCATCCGAAAGTCGAAGAGCGGATATTCATGTTCCTCGACCTGAAAGACTCCACCGTGTATGCCGAACAATTGGGGCATGTGAAATTCAGCCAATTGATCCAGGATTGTTTTTATGATCTGAACCTGGTCGTTCCAGCTTATCAGGCAGAAATTTACCAATACGTCGGGGATGAAGCCATTCTATCGTGGAAACCGGAAGAAGGTTTTAAAAACCTCAACTGTGTCGCTGTGTTTTTCGCTTTCAGGGAAAAGCTGGCCTCGAATATTTCTGCTTATCAAAACAAATACGGTTTGATCCCGGAATTCAAAGCCGGGGTGAACATCGGTGAAGCCACTATCGCGGAGGTCGGCGATGTAAAAA
>CAZKDA010000308.1:0-4551 GCA_964551455.1 uncultured Saprospiraceae bacterium | reverse complement strand
TCATTTAATATATTTTTATGTAAATTCAAAATTTTTGACCTGCGAAAGGTCAGTATATAACATCCTTGGAATACCATCTGCCACATTATCTAAAACATGAGCAATTATTATTAAATCCTCATTTTCCCAAACAAAATCATCCCTATTTGTATGCTCAATGAGATCATATTTGGAATGATAAAAAGCAAATATTTTTTCTAATGCTTCATCAAAATCTAAATTTCTTTTTCCAAATTCAGTTACAAGGTATCTTTCATGCCTCGAATATAGGTCAAACGAAATACTTTTTAATCCAACTTGTTCACTGTCTTTAATAGTGTCATAAGCAAATTGTAGTTCAGGTTGAATATAAAGATCATTAATGTAAAGGTTTATTAGTGGCCCTTCATACGAATAAGATTGATACTGTAACACACTATCGATTATTAATTCTTTCACTCGGCTTTCAACCATTTCCTTACTCATGTTTTCCCTAAAACCATAAAAGATAGGCTTTCCTAGTGTAACTTTGTCCTTAGTTTGAATTGATTCATTCTTTAGGGCAATAAATTCTGTAGTTGTAGAAGTATCACAACCAAAAAAGAATAAAATTGCAAAGAGAAAGGAATGGTAATTTCGTTCAGATATTTTGTGATTTTTCATTCTAATGAATTGTTTGTACTCTGGTTTACGGTATGTTTAAGTTCAAATATTTGTAATCTGGGTTCGGTTACAGACAACGATTGGTTATACCTGACGTGCTGGCAAATTCGCCGTGAGCGTTGACGCATAGGCGTTGTTATTTGCTGACTTTCTTTTATTTTTAGAAATTCACAATTCCTATTTTTTCATCCTCTAAATAAATTTTTTTAAACTTGATATTTAAATTCTGATTTGCACATGATTGCATAATTTCTTCTACATTCTCTTTGCTTGTATTCCACCCAAATATAACTTCTTTAAAGGCAGAACTTGGTATTTTAATTTGCCTATCTTTGATGCTTGCTGGTTCTCTATAAAATTTATAAGTTCTATATTCTTCTTCAAATTTCCATTTCATCTCTTTTGAAAATACTTGTTTGAAATGTTCGACTTCCATACTATCATCATGAAAAATATCTGGAAGTTTATTACAATAATTTACCTTACCTCCACCGCCAAGAAATTTAAATAATTCTAACGAATTAAATCCAACGCAAAATCCTTTTCCATTGTCAGAATATTTTGTCCACATTTGATAGTTAGAAGGAATAGCGGTTAATGAAAGAACTCCAAACCTTTTATCGAATTCTTGAAAATAATGATCTTGTGTAGCTTTTATATGAAGAGGATCTTTCATTGGACTTTTGACAGTCCATTCCGCTGCATGTTCCTTATGTTGACTTATCGTCCAAGAGGGATTCTTTCTTTTAGACATTGACACATATTTATTGAATATATCTTCTTCTGTCATTAAATCAAAACGCTTAATTATTTTGCAATCCTTTTTGTCCTCAAAACTACTTGGAGGTGCCATAAAAACTATCCTTTCTGATAAAATCGTTTTTTGGTATTTATCGTCCCATTTTCGGTATTTATAAATGGATTCGGGAACATTAGATATACCCTCTTCTAATGAAATTTTAGTGTAATCAAAATCATCGCACATATAATTTTTATTTTAATTTCTTTCTTTCTTGCAGGTAACAATTACACATACCCATTGCGTATATTTCCCTTACATCTCCCAGCTAATATCGCAAAATCCCCCCAAAACCCAACAAAAATTTCCCCACCATTTATCAACTCAACCCAACCTCCCGTTCAAAATAACCTGCTCGATGTGATCGCCGCCGAAAGCGTAGGGGATATAAGCGATGGAGGGGATGGGTTTTGTGATAAACAGGTTGGCGATCTTACCTTTGCCGATGCTGCCGTGGGTGGCTTGCAATTCCATAGCGGCGGCGCCGTTGATGGTGGCGGCGTTGATCGCTTCTTCGGGGGTCATTTTCATCTTGATGCAGGCCAGCGACAACACGAAGGGCATTTTCCCGGAGGGAGTGGAACCGGGGTTGTAGTCGGTAGCCAGCGCTACGGGCAGTCCGGCGTCGATGATCTTGCGTGCAGGCGGATAATGGTCGTTGAGGAAGAATGGCGCCGAGGGCAATAGTACGGGCATGGTTTCGGCACCCAGCAGGCAATCGATCTCGGCATCGTTGACCACTTCGAGGTGATCCACGGAAATGGCGCCGTTCCTGACGCTGGCTTCTATCCCGCCCATGCTGTTGAACTGGTTGGTGTGTATCTTTGCTTTCAGCCCGTACCTGGCACCGGCCTGTATGATCCGCCCGGTTTCATCGGGCGTAAAAGCTACCTTTTCACAAAAAACATCGATATAATCCGCCAGTCCTTCTCCGGCGATTTGGGGCAGCATTTCATCGATCACCAGACGGATATAGGCTTCGCGGTTTTGCTTGTATGCTTTGGGGAGGGCATGCGCCCCCAGGAAAGTCGCTTTGATGGTGAGCGGAGAATTTTCCCTGAGCCGGCGGATCACGCGGAGCATTTTGAGTTCGGCTTCCAATGTCAGTCCGTAGCCACTTTTGATCTCTATGGCTCCGGTTCCGAAGTTTTTCACCTCTTCGAGCCGAAGCTGCGATTGTTCGTACAACTGTTCTTCGGAGGTTTGCTGAAGCCTTTCTGCGGAGTTGAGGATGCCGCCGCCTCTTGCTGCTATTTCTTCGTAGGTCAGCCCCTTTATCCGATCGACGAACTCGGTTTCGCGGCTTCCGGCGAACACCAGGTGCGTATGCGAATCACACCAGCTTGGAAACACCATTTTGCCATCGGCATGGATCACCGTTTCGGCGGTATCCGGGCAGGTGTCCATCTTGCCAAAGCCACTGATGGTTTTTCCCTCGATGAGGAGCCAGGCATTGTCGATAGCAGGAAGATGAGCCATCGCTTTACCTTTTACGATCTGGCGGGATTCCTCAGCCTGCACCAGTTTTTTGATGTTTTTTATTAAAATGGAAGCCATTGCCAAAGCGGGTTTTGATTTTTTTTGTAAAAGTAATCAAAAGCGGTTCTTTGGCAAATCGTCCGGGCGATCTGTTTAAATGGCTCCAAGGTATGAGTGATCCCTGATTCCTGGATTTTTTATTTTTATAGTAATTTGACGCAGAAAGACGCTGAATAATTAAGATAAAACGCTGTATTTGTTCTGTCAATAGCGCAAGGCCTACATAAAAAATCAAAAAAATCTGCGTCCTTCTGCGTCAACTAAAAATGAGTGACAACACTGTTTGAAAATCAAACAAGGAACAAAATACCCAAAACCTACTTCAGCATAGACAGATCCTTCACGATGCCGCTGATGCCTTTGGCTTCGATCCTTCTCAGACATTGCATGGCAGCAGCCCTGTCCTGAAATTCGCCGACCATGACGATGTACGAAGTTTTGCCGGTTTCCCGCGAAATATGCACCATCAGCGGCTCGCCGAGCTTGTGTTCCACCTTCGCTGCTTTTTGCAACACATTGCCATATTCGCTGTAAATGCCGATTTGTACGCTATAACCTTTTGAAGGCCCGTAGGTCACTTTAAAGCGATGGAGCGCTTTACTTTCTTCGGTCTCCTCGCGATACACCGGGGTTTCGGCTACAGAGTTTGAAACCTCCGTGTTGGGAGCTGGCGCCGGAGAGGCAGGTTTTAACGGCGGCCTCGAAATGTTTTCTCTCACCGGGGAATGGATCGTTTCCTTTCCGACTGCCAGATAACTTTGTTGTTTTTTGCCGGGAGCCACGTAAGTTCTGTTTCCGGGGGTATCGTGGAGTTTCAGTATTTTCAGCATCTTTGGCGGGGGAAGCGATTCCTCGTACTTTTCCAGCAAGCGGCCATCGGAAGAGAATACCAACACAGTGGGCAGCATACGGATATCGTACATTTGCTTGTAGGCGTAGCCGTCGAAATCGTCGATGTCCACCTTTACGGGAACATAGTTTTTATTGATATAAGCCACCACCTGCGGGTCTTTGTAAGTTACCTCATCCATCCAGCGGCAAGGTTCACACCAGGTCGCCGTAAACTGGACAAAATACAGCTTGCCCTGGCTGGCGGCCATTTCTTTGGCATTATTGATACTTCCTCTGTAAAATTCAACGGTAGCAGGGTTTTCGGCGCACAGGAAAACAGGCAGGAGGACCAAATAGAACAATCGGGTAATCATATCCTTTTGTGTTAAGGGTTTAGAGAATGTTTTATACATCGGCTTGCAGAGCAACCGATAGGGGGGAGGCTTTTAGTTGGATTAAAAAAAATCCGAAACTCGAATTAGCAATTCGTCAAAAGTTAAGTGGTCAGGATTCGGTATCCGGTTTCCGGTATCGGGTATCAGGTATCAGGTATCAGGTATTCTGTTTCTGGTTTCTGAAATCTGAAGTCCCGACTTTGTCGGGATCTACTCCCGCTAAACCAGCGGGATTCGATCTGAAATCTACTGTCTAAAGTCTGACATCTAGAATCTGACATCTAACTCACTTGAGTGTGCTACAAAAAAGTGGAAAACACATATTAAGCTGCTATGTTTAAAGCC
>CAZKDA010000307.1:0-4556 GCA_964551455.1 uncultured Saprospiraceae bacterium | reverse complement strand
AAGATCATTTACGGTGAGCCGGTGGATACTTTCGCGTATAAAGGGTAAAGTTTGCATGTGGATTTTTTTTGAGCGTTCAATCGGCCAAAATTAAGAAGTTTATATTAAAACCATAATCAATAAAGTGCGTAATAATCAGAAAACAACTCTTTTTGAGCTTCCGGTTGCAATAATCCCGGTGATTTTTCGATCTTTCGTTTTTTAAACATAACTCTCGCATATTCCAAATAAAATCCGGTTAATGATGAACTTTTTTCAAAGAATTCCAAAAACATTCGTACTCCTTTTTTTAGCTGCCTGGCCTTATGCCTGTGGCGAATCTCCGCAACAACAAAATAACTCCAGTGGCACAACAACCGCTGCTGACAACGACGGTCAGCGTTTCCGCCTGCTCAGCCCCGAAGATAGCGGCATCAGCTTTTCGAACGAGGTCAAAGAAGATTATACCTACAATATCCTCAATTTCGAATACCTCTACAACGGCGGCGGGGTTGCCATCGGCGACATCAACAACGACGGCCTGCCCGATATCTATTTCACGGCTACTTTCGGCACCAACAAACTGTATCTCAACAAAGGCAACCTGAAATTTGAAGACATTACCGAAAAGGCAGGAGTGGCGGCAAAGATCGGTTTCAAAACAGGTGTTACGATGGCTGACGTCAACAACGACGGTTGGTTGGACATCTTCGTTTGCCGCACCAGCAAAGATGACGACGGTCAAAAAGATAACCACCTATTTATCAACAACGGCGATCTCACCTTCACCGAAAGCGCCCTGAAATTCGGCCTCGCCGACAACAGCAATTCCAACCACGCCAACTTTTTCGATTATGACGGCGACGGCGATCTCGACCTGTATTTGCTCAACCACAGGCTCGGCTTCAAGGATGCCGTAAAACTCAGGCTTTCGCAACAGCCCGACGGGAAGCTCGTCAGGCTCACCAATCCATTGACGAATTTTGAATCCGACCGCCTCTATCGCAACGATGGCAACGGCAGGTTTACTGATGTATCGGTGCAGGCCGGGATCGTCAATTCCGCATTCGGCCTCAGCGCTACGGTGTCGGACATCAACGACGACGGATGGCCCGACGTTTACGTGGCCAACGATTATATCGAACCGGATTACATTTATATCAACAACGGCGACGGTACCTTCACCGACCGCTATTTTGATTATGTAAAACTCTCCAGCCAAAACAGCATGGGCTCCGACCTCGCGGATTTCAACAACGACGGCCTGCTTGACATCATCGTGCTGGATATGGTTGCCGAAGATCCCTTTCGCTACAAAGAGCTGATGCACGTGATGATGCTCGAACGCTACGAAACGCTCGTCCGCCACGGCTATGGTCACCAGGTTGGCAGAAACACGCTGCAAATCAACAATGGCAACGGTACCTTCAGCGAAGTGGGACAACTCGCCGGCATCTCCAATACCGATTGGAGCTGGGGCGCTTTTTTTGCCGATTTCGACAACGACGGCTACAAAGACATCTTTATCGGAAACGGTTATAAACGCGATGTTACCAACCTGGATTATATGGTTTACACGCGCGACTCCATTGAAAAAACAGGGGGCGTCACCTCAAAACGTTTCCCGGATATCAATACCTTCCTGGACCTCGTCCCAAGCAATAAGGTGCAAAACTATATGTACCGAAACCAAGGCGGGCTTACTTTCGAAAACGTTTCCGACAAATGGGGATTTACACAAAAAACTTTCTCAAACGGTACTGCCTTCGCTGATCTCGACGGCGATGGCGACCTCGACATTGTGGTAAATAATATCGGCGAACCGGCTTTTGTTTTTGAAAACAAATCCAGCGAAATGCCCAACAGCAACTACCTCCAGGTGAAGCTGCAAGGCCCGAAACTCAACCCCAACGGCATCGGCGCCAAGGTGACCGTTTATCAAAACGACGGCGCTATCCAATTCCAGGAAATGACGGCCAACCGCGGCTTTTTCTCTGCCTCTGAGATGATCCTGCATTTCGGGCTGGGTAGCGCAACCGACATTCAATCCCTGAAAGTAAAATGGCCTGACGGAAAGGTCGAAACCCGCGATATGGTCAAGGCTAATCAAAAACTGACGCTGAAATATTCCAATGCCGGCAAGGAAAATCCGGTTGCAGCGAGAACTCCGCCGCCCGTCTTTGAATCGCAAACGACTGATGCGCTCGGCATCGAATTCCGGCACGTGGAAAATGATTTCCAGGATTTCAACCGCGAACGCCTTATCCCGCATAAATTTTCACGGCTAGGCCCGCATATCGCCACCGGCGATGTCAACGGCGATGGCCTGGAAGATTTTTATATCGGCGGAGCAATGGATTCGCCGGGTGCATTGTTCATCCAAAACAAAGCCGGCAAATTCTCCAAAGCATCCACGGCCACCTGGGAAGCTGATAAGGCTTTTGAAGATATGGATTGCCTCTTTTTCGATGCAGATGGCGACGGCGACCAGGACCTTTATATCGTCAGCGGCGGAAATGAAAAAGCCGCTTATGATCCGGTTTACCAGGACCGCTTGTATATCAATGACGGAACTGGTCATTTTACAAGATCGGAAAACCTCCCCAAGATCACAGCCAGCGGCTCCTGCGTTACGGCTTTCGACTACGACGGTGATGGTGATCTGGATATTTTCGTGGGTGGCCGCGTAACGCCGGGCTTGTATCCCAGCATTCCGAACAGCTATATTTTGCAAAATAACAAAGGCCGGTTTACCGATGTGACGGATAGGGTCGCTCCGGGTTTTAAGTCCATCGGCATGGTCACGGATATGCAATGGGCTGATGCGGACGGCGATGGCAATGCCGAATTGCTGCTCGTGGGCGAATGGATGCCGCTGACCGTTCTGAAATTCGATGGAGAACAGTTTAAAGACCTCACTGCTGATCTGGGCCTGGAAAACACCACCGGATGGTGGAACTGCCTGGCTGCCGCGGATTTTGATAAGGACGGCGATATCGACGTGGTCGCCGGCAATCTGGGTAAAAACACCAGGATCAAGGCTTCCGGGCAGGCTCCGCTTACTTTGTTTGCCAAAGATTTTGATGGAAACGGAGCGATCGATCCCGTACTCGCATTTTCACTTGATGGAAAATACTATCCTTTTGCCGGTCGCGACGCTATGGTCAAACAGGTTCCGAAGATCAAAAAGAAATTTACCAATTATACAAAATATGCCACGGCAACGGTCGAAGATGTATTTTCAGAACAGGAGATCAAAGACGCTCAAAAGCTTGAGGCGAAAATGCTGACCAGCACTTATTTCGAAAATACAGGAAGTGGCGTTTTCAAGGCAAAACCTCTTCCTGTGGAAACCCAGGTAGCACCTATCACCAATATCCTGCTCACCGACATCGACCATAATGGCAACCAGGACATCATCATGGTTGGCAATAAGTATGGCGCCGATACCGAATCCGGGATTTACAGTGCGCTGAATGGCGTGGTAATGTACAACGATGGCGCCGGCAATTTTGAAGTATCGAAAAATGCCGACAATGGTTTTTGGGCAGAAAAAGAAGCCCGCGATATTACCGAGATCAGGCTCGCCGACGGCAGGGCGCTGATCCTCGTCGCCAACAACAACGACAAGTTGCAGATATTCGTGAAGGATAAACCGGTGGAGTGAAAAGTGAAACAATAGGGATAGTCGCTCGGTTGACCGAGCACCGGGGATTGTAGGGTGTATGATGGGAATTGTAAGATACCCTACTATCCCCGTTCCGGCAAAGCCGGAACTATCCCCTTATCCCTGTAAGCCGTTCGGATACATTTCCTTAAAAAGAGCGCGGGACATTTCCCAGCTATTCACCTCCTGTTCAAAATTTATTGAGTCGGGGATCGTCCGGTAGGGTTGCTATTTCAGTATCTTTTTCTTTGATTTCCCTTGATTACATCTTGCCCTAAAATTTCAGACTTCATTAATTTTATTTAATATTTTTGATTTTAAAAGTCTTCAAACTTCAGAATGGACAAAAAGTAAATGTCAAAAAACCACATTTTAAGTTTAATCTTTTTTTCGTTCGTGCTGAAGACGCTTTATTTGGCTTTTGCTATTTCTGTTGGTCAAACCGATCTCAACCAATCTTTTTATGAACAATATAAAAAAGCAGCATGGAAAAACGATTCCGGTTATTATCAAAGAATAGCAAAGGATGGATATGTTAAAATTGCTGATGAAAGTGAACTGACTCATACCGGCGGCGGGGGTGTTGAACAAACCACCTGGGCATTTTTCCCTTTTTATCCAATGTCAATTTTGTTTTTTGCAAAGGTATTTCAAGTAAAACATGTTGACGCTACCTTCCTGATAAGCATATTGTTTTCAACGCTTTCAATTATTGGATTCTATTGGTTTAGCCTGGTTTTTTTTAAGGACGAAGTGTTGGCATTTTTTGGATCTATTCTTATGTTTTGCTTTCCATTCGCCTTTTATTATTCAATGTTTTACACAGAAGCGCTGTTCTTTAGCTTTATGATTTTTTCATTTGAGTGTGCTACAAAAAAGTGGAAAACACATATTAAGCTGCTATGTTTAA
>CAZKDA010000306.1:0-4571 GCA_964551455.1 uncultured Saprospiraceae bacterium | reverse complement strand
ACAAAGGAGTTCCTTCCGATTGGTACGCCAATCTTGTCAAAGCTCCCTGGACTCCTCCCGGATGGGTTTTCGGTGCGGCGTGGACTACCATCATGATTTGCTTTGCCATCTACATGGCTTTTTTATGGCCATCCGTTGAAAATAAGAACCTGCTGATCAGCCTGTATGCCTTTCAGTGGGTACTGAACATTATATGGAACCCGGTTTTTTTCTATTTTCACAATGTTTTGTTGGGGTTAGTCGTCATTATCGCGCTTACTGCCCTCGTTGGATTTTTTCTTTTCTATTATTGGCCTGAGTTAAAACTAAAGTCTCTCTTGTTGATCCCGTATTTCGTCTGGCTTTTAATTGCCACGTCTTTGAATGGATATATATTTTTCAACAATTGAGGGATCATAAGTTTGTAACAATCAGCGATGTGAATTATGGTTCAACCAGCTTCGCTGGAAATGGGGATCATCCCCCACCATCCCCCTTATCCAATCTCACTACCCCGGTTTATACACCTTCACCGTTTTTTTCTTTCCTTTCAACTGGAATTCGCCGAGTTGGGTGAACTCAAAGTGAGCCTTGGCCATGTCGTAGGTATTCTCTCCCAGCAGGATGTTCGTGCCGTATTGTTTGTTCAACTGTTCCAACCGGGAGGCGATATTTACCTCGTCGCCGATGAGCGTGTATTCCAGGCGGTCGGCAGAGCCGATGTTCCCTGCTACCACTGATCCTGAGTTGATGCCTATCCGCGTAGTTAGCAGGCTGCCATTTCCAAAGGTTCGGGATTTGGTGATCTGCTCGATTTCCAGAGCTGCTTTGATGGCATTGACGGCGTGGTCGGGATCGTCCAGGGGTACATTGAACATGGCAAAGACCGCATCGCCGATAAATTTGTTCACCACCCCTTTGTGCCTTTGGATGATCTCTACCAGGACAGAAAAATATTCGTTCAGCATCCTGACCACCTCTTCAGGGCTTAGCGATTCCGATATCGTGGTGTAGTTCGCAATATCCGTCACCAGGATCGTGCATTCGCGGGTTTCCCCTTCCAGGTTCAGTTTTTGGCTGAGGATCACGTCGGCCACATCTTTCGTAACATATTTTCCAAAAGTATCCCGGATCAATTCCCTTTCTTTGAGGCCATCTACCATTTCGTTGAATGCTTTGGTCAGCACCCCGATCTCATCTTCCGTAACAATCGCAGCCTGGGTGGAAAAATTCCCCTGCCGCACTTTGTTGATCGCCGACATCAGGGAATAGATGGGCCTGGTGAAGGAACGGGTGATAAAAATGATGGCAAAGATCATCCCCACCAGCACGACAAACCGGTCCACCAAAACAGTGCCCAGCGGATTTAAACTCATAAACTGTGCAAACTCTTCTTCCAGGCTGGAAACCGCTACCAAATCCAAAATAACCAGCAAGGACGGTAAAAGCCCCAGGATCAGAAATACAAAAAGCAAGGTAATCCCTATTTTCTTGTTCCCGACGGCAAACTGGATCCGGCTCTGTTCAAACGCTTCTGCTTTCAGGCCGAGGCAAAAGTCATTGACCAGAAAATAAGTAATAAAGGCCGGAAGGATGGCATAGACAAACAGCAGCGACGGAAAAAAAGTGAGCAATAAAACCGGCGCCAATTCGCCCAGGGAAAAGTCTTCGACTTCCGGTGGAAAGAGAAACATGGCCGAAAGCGAGAGCAAAACATATACGCCCCCCAGCAGAAACACCCAGGCTGTGGAATACCAGGTAAGCCAATTAATTCGCTCTTTGGTCTGCTCGGTTTCCTCACCCCGGCGGAAAAAACGGTCGATTGGCCGGTACAGCAACCAGGCTGCGATAAAATTCAGGAGACCGAACAGAACAAGCTGGACCAAAGCAATCAATAAAAATATTTTGAATGACTGGTGCATCACAAGATAGACAGCATTAAATGCCAGTACCAGCGGATACAAACTCAGCATCGACAGGTAATATCTCCTTTTCATCTACCCCTGCATTGGATCCTGTACAGTGATGACTACGTTTCCTTTTTTGTGCCCCTGATCGACATAGCGGTGTGCTTCCACAATTTGATCCAGCGGATACCTTCTGTCGATGATGGTTGTTAGTTGTTTTTTTTCAAAAAGTTCTTTTATAAACTGCATGTCTTCGGCTTTTTCATTGTCCGTCCGTAAGCCGGTGAAGGAGATCTTCGCCTTTTTGCTTCCGGCCATCGACGTCCACAGCATTTGAAACAGGATGGCCGTAGAAATGTAAGTGGTCATAAATATCCCACCGGGTTTGAGGGAATTTTTACTTTTTGGAAATGAACTTTTGCCTACCGTGTCGAAGATCACATCGTAGGTTTCGCCACTTTTTGTAAAATCCGTTTTCGTATAATCGATCACCTTGTCAGCGCCCAGCGATCGCACCAACTCTGCGTTCGCACCACTGCAAACCGCCGTAACCTCAGCGCCAAAATGTCTGGCGAATTGTACGGCGAAAGTACCCACGGAACCCGAAGCGCCAATGATGAGGATTTTCTGTCCGCGCTGTAAGTTCGCGGTATCCCTGAGAAAGGGAAGGGCGGTCAAAGCACCATAAGGAACAGCGGCTGCTTCTTCAAAATCCATATTGGACGGCATGGTGGTCAGCGCGCTGTCTTCCGACAGGCAGATGTATTCGGCATGGGCGCCGTAACCTTCTTTCGATGGCCCGAACACCCGGTCTCCGGTCTTAAACCGCTTGACATTTTTCCCGACGGATTCGACCACCCCAGATAGCTCATTGCCGAGTATGGGATTTTTCGGCTTAAAAACGCCGGTAGCCATCCTTGCAAAATTGGAGCTGGCCGCCCGAAAAATGCTATCGACCGCTGAAACGGTGGTCGCCATTATTTTTACGAGCACCTCATTGTCTTTGGGGACGGGTTTTTCCATTTCCGCAAATTGCAACACTTCCGGCGGCCCGTAAATGTGATAAACTACGGCTTTCATTTTTTCCATAATTTTATTGATTGTAGTTACGCGTACACTGAGGTAAATGGAACACGGATCAACGGATTTTTACGGTTTATACAATTATGCTCCGCAGTAGAAGCAGAACTGCATTATCCGCGATTTCATTCGGTAATGTTTGCGCAACTTCAGTTATTGATTATGCAAAAGTTTTTCTTACCAAATACCAATTGAGCCGGAAAAGTAAACATTCCGGGCGCTGATCCAAAATTACCCGGCGAAACTTTTAAAGTTCATTGCGTTTTCGTGGAATAATTTGCTTTGTGGAAAACCCGTAGTTCAAATTCTTTTTTGAAAATGATGAGGTGCTGGATGTTGCTATCCGGTGGATTATGAATAATGGAAAATAATTACAAAAGCATTCAAGGCTCAGCAGTTTTGAACCGCCAATATCAATCCTTCACCACGCCGATCACCTTACCGGTAGCGCAATCCAGCCGCAGTAGTTCTCCCTTTTTTACACCGTATTTTCCCGGCGGAACGCGGTAATTGCCTTCACTGCCCAATGAAGAAACCATGATGATCTGGGTACCGTCGCGGCTATCGATCATGGGACTTTTGCAGGATTGTTCGTCGAGGGTGATGCCCGGCGGCGGGGAAAATGTTTCCGGGGTATTTTCGGCTTGTCGGAGTATGGTGTTCTGCCCTCCGGATACCGATGCACAGCCCACAGCCAGGCCAATGAGTAGAATTGTCAACAGTTTGCAAATTTTTAAAATCATGTTTCAAATCTTTGGATCGGTTGCAAATATAACTTTAATCAAATGCTTGCAAGCGGTTAATTTATCTTTATTCGACGCAGAAGGACGCTGATTTTGTATGATTTTTTAAGTAGGGCTTGCGCGCTTGTCAAAAATTAAATCATAATTCATCATAATTATCTGCGTCCTTCTGCGTCAAAAGAAACCCTCCTGCTATCCCATTGAATTGGGAAAATGATTCATGGCGTCCACGATGCCGCCCATGATCGTCAGGGTGAGTATCCAGTAGCCGGCGTTGATCAGCATATTTTTCCAGGACCTTTGCTCGAACAGCCCGTTGGTGATAAAAGCAGGGATCACAAGCAATAAACTGATGAGCGCACCATGAAATGCCCCATGCTTGAAGGTATCGTACTGCCCCTCCTGCCCCATTCCGTTGACATTTCCCAACAGGAAAAAAGACATCAGCAAAGACATCAGCAGCGAAATCCCGAACACGACCCCCATGTTAGCCGAACTGGCTTTTTCTTCCGTCATGCCAATCGATTCCATCCATGCCGTTCCGAACAATGCCTTGTGATAATAAATAAATCCCACGACCATAGGTACCAGCGTGGCGAGTACGAGCGAAAGCCAATTGATGTTTTCCATAATTTGAGTGTTTGGTTTGTTGATTTGGTATTGTGGTATTCCCGATTTCATCGTCCCGCTTTTTCGAGAAAAAGCGGGATTCGCTCCGATATGGTTTTTTGGTTCCGTTTACTGTTCAAACCACTAACCACTAACCACTAATCCTCTCTGCTTTTCGCAGAAATTTGACGATGAATTTAATCATATTATAGAATTGCCTGTATATTTTATGCGCCAAAAGTTGCGGGAATTG
>CAZKDA010000305.1:0-4578 GCA_964551455.1 uncultured Saprospiraceae bacterium | reverse complement strand
AGCGCTCAAAGGTCAATTCAGGCAGGAGTATCTTAATTTCATTTTCCGAATCTTTGTCTTTCCAGTACAACAGGAAGTTGACCTTTGCTTTTTTGAGGCAATATTGGCTTGCCTTCAAGGTGTTTATTTTTTCAGTGAATTTTTTGGAAAACTTTAAAACGAAAACTCCATTTTTACCCATCAATCCATCTTCCTCGTAGGTCAGCGGTTCACCACTCATTATGGAAGTTAAGCGATGTTGGATGCGTTTAAAATAATTGAGATTGACATCTTCGTGGGATAATAATGTAACCAATTGTTCCGGAGGCAAATAAGTATCGTTGTCTTTTACAAATACCAGGTTTTCAGCGGAAAAATTATCGAGGTAAGTTCTGTTCAAATGTATGGCGAGGCATTGTTTGGCTCTGGTCATGGCCACGTATAGCAGTCGTTTGGCTTCATCAGTATTTGGAAAGAAATTTTCAAGCATCAGGAAAACATTGTCAAATTCTTTCCCTTTGGCTTTGTGGATGGTTGAAACCAGAATGGTTTCGCCCTGCCCGTGGAAAAAATCCTCCAATTTGGACTCACGAATAAATCCTTCCAAGTCAGAGATGTATTTCTTTTTGATATTAGTGGCTTCAAAATCTTTGATGATCTTTTTACACAGTTCCAGTTTGCTGCTGTTTTGAAATTCAGCAAATAATTCTCTTTTTGCCTTTTCCCAGGTATCATCGGTGATCACAACATCACCTATCTGCAATCGGTCAATAAAAAACCGTAACTCCGCGAGGTTATACAAATTAAAACCATCATTGGTCTGGATCAGCTTTGCGGGCAGCCCGTGGTTTAAAAGCAGCCCGGTAATTTGCGAAGCCTCATCATTCGTTTTCGTGAGGACACAGGTTGTTCCGGTCAGCTCGGAGGTTAAAACATCCTGCACAAGCGGAGTGATGAGATTTTTTTCTTTGTAGCGAACTATTTTTATTTTTCCGTTATCGGTTTGTTTTGCTACGACAGGAAGGTGTTTAAGCCGTTGCCGGATCGTTTTTACAAATTGATTTGTAAACTCCACGAGGTTGTTTTTGCTTCGATAGTTTTCAAGCAATTCATACTTTATTGCTTTTTTTTCTTCAATAAAATGAAACAGGTATTTTGAATCGGATCCTCTGAACTCATAAATATTTTGATCGTCGTCACCCACTGCGATCACCCGCATATCCTCATTCCGTTCCATCAACGTAGTTATCAAAGTGAATTCGTCATGGTCCAAATCCTGCGCTTCATCGATCACCAGAACTGTTTTGGTAATTCTGCTTAATTCCACATCGCGATTCCTGATCTTGTCAATTGTTTTTTTGATGACCTCGCCGGTCTTTTCCAGGTTGCCGACCTTGCCTAAGAGATCAAAGCAATACGAATGAAATGTTTTGATCTCAATGAAATGAGCTGCATTGCCGATCAGGGCTTGTAGTCGTTTTTTGAATTCAGTAACCGCAGCCCTTGAGAAAGTCAGCATGAGCAATTGTTCGTGTTTTACATCCTCCATGAGCAGCAGTGAAGCCAGTTTGTGAACCAGCACCCTTGTCTTCCCGCTTCCGGGGCCTGCTGCTGCGACGATGTAGTTCGATTGATTGTCGTTGATGATCTTTAACTGTGTTGGTGAAAGTTCACCGAAGATTTGCCTGAATTTGCTTGGCGTAATTTTGAGCTTCAATTCGTTTGCTTTACTTCCGGGAAAGTATTTTTTGAGGAAGGAAGCGTAATTGAGTTGAAAATAATCTTCAACGAATTGTAAAGCATCATTATAGTCCCGGAGCATCCGCTTTGCATACTCACCGACGATATGTATTTGCTGAACCTTGTTTTCATAAAACTGATTCAACTTTTGATAATCTTCTGCTTTGTATTGTTTCTTGTTATCAGATTCCAATCGTTCGATAGTCAGCCGGTTATAGACAACCATAAATCCACCTTCAATTTTTATGGCCTCGATTCTGGATAAGAAAAACAGCGCATCTTCAATATCATCGGCGGACACTTTTTGTTCAAAAAGTTTTGTCTGTTTTTCATACGCTTCTTTCAATTCGAGTATGGAGAATTCGACCAATACTTCCTCCTTTTCAGTGTTATCTTTTGTATAAACAATTTCCCTTTTTTGGTAAAGCAGCCTTACGATGAACCTTGCCAACTCATGCCTTTTTTCCAGCCTTTCTTCCAGTTTTTCTTTGGGATGAAGGCAAATCGCCGCAAAGTGGTTTTTGGAATATTCGAGGTATTGGCGTTTAATCCAGTTTCTGATCGCCCAAAAGTTAAGGACAGCTTTTATTTTGTTTGGAGATACCGATTCACAGCCATTTAACTCTGCTTTATCATTCAATTCCTTTATGTAATAAGTAGCCTCCTCCTCCATTAAAGCTGATAAAAGGAAATTCTCAATCCTGCCAAATATTTCGACAATTTGAAGCGAGCGATTTTTGTTTTCACCAACCTTGATGAAAGCCGTCAGGTCTTTTGCATCGGCCAGGATTTTCTCTTCCCGCAGCAGGTTGACGATGTTTATTACTTCTCCTGTTACAATCCCAAGATGGTCGGAGATATAATCGACCCTTGATTCGGCGGCTTCTTCGGTTGGTCTTTTTGTGTTCTTGCTGGAAAAAAGCTTTTTGATGATGCGAATCCCTTTTTCTTTTTGTTGTAAGTCGAATCTCTCAGAAGCCCTGATCTTTTCAATCGCTTCCTGCGCATTTTTTGAGAGAATGCTGTTGGCATATATTCCCGGCTTATTCTGCCCGCGCTTCAGATAACCTGCTTCTTCCAGCGCTGCGATGGCGGTTTTTACCCTTGTTTCTATTTCGTTTACATTTTCATCCCAGCCTGCTCTTCTTGCGATCTCCAAAGCAGAATTGGACACCGTTGGCCGTAATCTCGTGATATTTTTTATGGCTTTCCAAATCTGCTTGATCTCTTTGATATTGAGTTTTGTCTGGTTGAGCAAAATGAAATGTTTGTTCAGATCTTCTTCGTTGAACAAAACAAAACAATCGGCTGTGATACTTGCATCCCGTCCGGCTCTGCCGGCTTCCTGGATATAGTTTTCAAGGGAGTCGGAAATTTCATAGTGGATCACCATGCCGACATCCTTTTTGTCAACCCCCATCCCGAAGGCAGAGGTTGCAACCATGACCGGCACTTCACCGGCGATGAAAGCGTTTTGATTTTCGGTTTTCTCTTTCACGTCCATTTTGCCGTGATATGGCTTTGCCATAAAACCATCTTCGGTCAATCGTTCTGCAAGCTGATACGCCTTCCTCGTCCGGGAGACATAAATGATCGACGGGCAATTTTTTTCTTCAATCAATTCCCGGACAGCCTGGTATTTTTCTTCTTCTTCCCCTTTTTCAAAAACTTTAAAATGCAGGTTAGTTCGTGAAGTTTTCGAAGTGTATAGTTCCAAATCCAGCGATAGTTTTTCTTTAAAATAAGCCCGGATATCTTCGATCACTTTTTGCTTTGCGGTGGCCGTGAAGCAGGAGACTGGAATTGCAGTTTCCAGGTTTTTCTTTTCCCGGATCGATTTTATAAAATCTCCGATATACAAATAATCCACCCTGAAATCCTGTCCCCAGGATGAAAAACAGTGGGCTTCGTCGATGACAAACCGGACAATTTTTCTTCCTAAGATCAACCGCTCTATGGTTCTGGAACGCAAAGATTCCGGCGAGATGTAAAGCAGGGAAGCGGAACCATTTTCAACCCGTTCGAATGATTTTGCCCGTTCGATGGGATCAAGCAAACCATTAATGGTAACAGCATCCGTGATCCCCACTTTTTCAAGGTTATCAACCTGGTCTTTCATCAGGGATTGCAAAGGAGAGATCACTACCGTCAGGCCTTTTACACTTTCTCCCGCCATCAGCGCCGGCACCTGGAAAGTGATTGACTTCCCGCCTCCGGTGGGGAAAATTGCCAATAATGATTTGTTATTGACGGCGGCTTTGGCAGCATTTTCCTGCAAAGGTTCTCCCCCGAAAGTTCTGAAAGCATCAAAGCCAAAATATTTTTTTAAACCCTTGTGGACGTCCAAAGTCTGGTCGCAATACGCGCATCCGGTAAGGCAGGGATTGTTCCTGAGCAGATGAAATACTTGTCCAACCTTCGGGAAGTTTTTAAGCACCCAGGGCGGGGTAATGGAATACCGGCTATGGCAATTGATCAGCGCCAGGCAATAGGCTAATTCAACCGGATGATCCGCAATGATTTTCGCCAGGCCGGAATGCCCGCAAATATCGGAATGGAATTTTTCGCGGATGAGTTTCTCCACAGCTGTTTCCCCACAGGAATATTGAACGAACTTAAAAAAGGCCTGAAATTCTTTTTTATCGTTCAGCAGCAGATAAAAAATTTGTTTGATCGGATCGTCCAAACGGTTGAAAGTAGCGACCTCATCATAAAATAAATCCCTGGCTTTGATGGAATCATTGAGCGGATTGTTGCTGTCCTCCGACTGAAGCTTGTCGTCTTTAACGAGGCTATGATAAGGTTTTGCCGGAAAAAGCAGCGGGGAAAGAAACAGGGTGTCGATAATGTTGGAGCCAT
>CAZKDA010000304.1:0-4580 GCA_964551455.1 uncultured Saprospiraceae bacterium | reverse complement strand
TTTCGCATGAAGATGATATTTCCACATTTTCAAGGATCACCATATTGCCGCAACAAATTTGTTCGATATAACGGACATTGGCCTTTTGTACATGAACCTCCGGATCTTTATCCTTCTTTCAGGCTACGAAACAAGTTGCAGCAAACAAGATAAACAGGAACCGGATGTAAATTGATTTTTTCATGTGACTGGTTTTCGTCATTTTATTGGTTAGACTCAAAATCCTTCGGGAAAGGTTGGGTCATAACCGAAAAATGATCGGATCACTCCACCAGGTTGATCAGCGTCCTGTAGTCGTCGAAAGGAGCGTCAGCGTCTTTCATTTCGAGGATTTCCATGAGTTGTGAGGAGTACGCATCTTCGAGGTCAGGTAAGGTTTGCTGTGTGCGGATCTCGATCAGGCCTTTTGACAGTTGCTCGAGGCGCCAGCGATAGGTTTGCTGCATCTTGTTCCAGATATCGCTGTTGATCTGAATGTGATCGCTGTCCTGCGTTACGGCGATGATCTCGCGGAAAGCGAGGTTATTCCGGGCGATCATCTTGCCGTTTTCAATGATAAAATAAGCGGTATGCGCCCAGGTATCATTGTTTTTCAGCAAATGAGAATAGGTGACCAGTTGCAGGTCTTCTTCGTTTTTGATCATATTTTGGCGAAAGGTAGCGCCGCGCCATTTGATATCTATCACGAGCAACTCATCGCCGCGTTGCAGCACCAGGTCGGCTTTACCCTTGATCGGCGTCTCTTCAATTTGGCCATCCAGCGACATTTCGGTTTCAACCACTGTCCAGCCATTGTTCTGGATCAATGAAACCAGGCTCCAGGCTGCAAATTTTATTTTATTGATAAAAGCGACCCGTTCGGGTTCCCGACCATAAAGTAGCAGCACGGTTCCTTCTTTGGCGAGCAGGTCGTAGCTGTTTTCGTCAATCCATTTGTCGATTTGATCTTTTGTCCAGGAGTTGACCGGCTGTTGCAACAACAATTCGAAAAAGCGGTGAGCCAGATTACCCATGAGAGTGACGTCGCTGACAATGCTGAGGATAGAAGATTTTATCAATTTGGCCTTGTGCCGGAAAACCCATTGGTAGGGGTAATACAACAGCGCATCGAGGCTGCTGAAAGTTTCGTATTCTTTTTCCTCCAGCTTTTCGGCGTTGGAAACCCTGAGGAACGGCTTGGGTTTGCCCAGGCGCTGGTGTGGCAGGGTGACGAACTTTGGCGTATTGAAATAGGTTTCCAAAACCTTGAAACTTTCGGAGTCATTGGTTTTGACCGTTATTTTTTCCAAATTATCGAAGGTGGCTTCCAACTCGTCGTACAAAGGATGGCTGAACACCGCCGAGCCATTTATCTTATCGGGAATGACGAGGATCGCTCTTTTCTTTGTTCTCAAAATGGCGCAGGGTCTTTGCCACAAGAGCAACGCATTTTCATTGCCGGGGCTTTGCAATTCAATACCTTTTTGTTTTAAAACGTCGATCTCGGCAGGGTACCATTTCGAAAAAAAATGTTCGTACTCCGATCTTGTAAAATTCCACCAAACGAGTTCATCCACGGGATCGGTCACGGCGCTGGAATGATAGACAAAGGGTAGGTGGCCGACTTCGGTTTCCCGGAAATTCACCGGCGAAGGCTCGTAAATAGTTCGCACGATCCGTTCGAGGCCGAGGTAAGTAAGTTGGGTTTCATTTTTCGGGAGCGCTTCCAGCATTTCCACGATGCGTCGCGCCTGTCCGCTCAAAACCAACATCGAAGCGTTTTTCCCTTTGCCTTCATCGAAGACTCTGAAAGCCCAGTTTGTGAGGTAGTTGAAAATCTCGACCACATCTTTTACAGGAACAGTTTTGTTGGCATCGTACCGCTTTCGTTCAAACCAAAATTTGTACTGCTGTTCGATTTGATCGGCATCGATAGTTTGGTCTGTAGCCGCTTTGTCCTTCAATTCAGAAAAATAATTTCGGATCATAAAACGCCAGCTATCGCTGTTCATTCCGGGTTTTTGCGCAATATGGCCGGCGATCAGTTCAGCAAGGTCATCGGCCAGCGGTTTTACAGCCAGCGAAACGAACTCCATGATCTTGTAAGGGTCGATGGGACGCCACAAAAATGCAGGGATCAGTTTGAGAATTTGTAAACTTGGCCGTGCCAGGGATGCCGATAAGATGCCGGGACTTGGCAGGCCCTCTTGCATCAGCGCATTATCCAGCGAGCGATTTTTTTCCGGAACCAGGCAGAGCGGTTTGAAATCCGGGTTTTGTCTGAAGAGCTTTGCCAGAAAAGTTGCGGCTTCCGTTTCGCGCGGAGAGCGGATCACTAAAAGCGAGCCGTCGCCTTTCAGGCTGGCTTTTTTACCTTTTTCCAACCGGCTGAGTCGTTGTTGAAACCCTGACAGATCGCTATCGTTTTGCGTAATTTTTATTTCATTTTCAAAAATATTTACGCCGAGGCTTTTCAGCTTTTCAAACAACATTTTAAAATGAGGCGGGAGCAAATTCAGTGGCTCGTTCAGCACGATTGCGCTTATGGGGAGCTTGCGCAAAGAAAGGAATTTCAGCATTTCAACAAAGCGGTCTGCAAATCCGGCAGCATGCGGCTGTTCATTTTGATTGATAAGCGCTTCCAGATCGCTGAATGTTTTTAACCTTTCCGGCAAGTTATTTTCCTTTTTAAAATCCCAGCGGGAGAGCGCCAGCTCGTCGTGCATCCGGAGCAAGCGGGCAGCGGTGGCCAGTTGATCTGCCTGGAAAGAATCAGCATAAAAGGCGGAGGGTTGGATCGCGAGGTGTTTTTGTAAACACTGACGATATTGTTCGATCCGGATGTGCTCGTTGTCATTGGCGTGTCCTGTCAGTCCCAGGTGAGATTCAAGCAGATAAAGCAAACCCTTCGGCCCCAAATAATGCAGCCCTCCCACAGTCAGGAGTTTTTCTTTGTACACCAATTCGTCAAATTCAAGCCCGAAGAATATTTTCATTTCTATGATGTTTTGATCTCACTAAGCCACAAACAAATGTACCCGATAATTTTTTTATTGGCGAAATTTTTCAGACTATTATTCTGCCGTCCCGTCCCGTTCGGCAAAGGCATTTACGCCGAACGAGATTGCGACGTAGTGTTCGTAAAATTCTGCCGGTCCCGATCCCGCCCCGACATTGGTGTCTGGGCGGGCGGGTTTTACAAAAAACTATACTAAACTTTTTGCTTGTACCGGCGAAATCTGCCCGATGTTCATGCGGGTTCGCCGGTACGGATGTTCCTCAGCGCTGCACGACGAACTTCCGCGACAGCGCTATCATTCCAGCACAACCTTACGAGTCACATGACCATCAACGGTTTCGATATGCACAAAATACACACCACGCGGCCAGGCAGATACTCCTACTTCAAGCGTTTCAAGTTGAGGTGATGCCAAAACCTTTTCAGAGAACATTTCTCTGCCGTTTACATCGAATATACGGAGATTAGCCGGGTTGCTAAAACCTCCAAGCTGTACGTTGATATGCGCTCCGGCGGGATTCGGGAAAATGCTGACTATTCCGTTCAGCCAGGGCTCGATCGTGGAGACCAGCATGGATGAATCCACATCGATCATCATAGCACGGTGAGCAGTGGACATCAGGATGGAATCTCCTGGAAATTCGTCAAACAAATCTTCTCTCCATTCCCTCGCCTTGATACAAATAGCATATCTCCCTGGCGCTACCGGACGATCCCAGGTAAAAACCCAGTTGCTGTCAATGTAAATTTCGTTGGTAGCTTCTGGAAAAGAATAATCCTCCGAAGGAAAAGGAACTAAGGTGTGTACATGACGGTCAAGCATTATTGGTTCATTATAAGGAATAGAATTTACCCAATGGGTGATTATGCCATTATTAGTGTAAATTAGAAACTGGCTGGAGCGGAATTCCGGTCCCCGATTGATACTGCTAAATAAATGGCCTTCCGGGAAAATATACACGGAATCGCGCATTTCAATTTCTTTTTGCCAGGAGTTTTCGATATTGACGACCTCATCCACGAGGTATCCATCGGTAAATCCTACTTCTACATATCCTGTAGTGTCATATTGATGTTCTCCATGGTAAGTATCTCTCCTATATCCGGAAGGATGAACACCGGAATAACTCAAGGGTAAAATTTCTTCCGCTCCGTCTCCCCAAAAAAACGGGATACTTTCTTTGGAATCGCCCGCACGATACACATGTACAGTAATCCAGAGTTTCTGGTTACCAGTAAATTTTACAATTTCGGCACCCCGGATACCTGGAAAAACCTGGGCTTCTAAGGAATTTATCGCTGGAAGCGGTGCAAAAATTATAGCTATGATTATCAGTATGTTTTTCATGAAATTTTAGTTTTTGAATCTTTTTTGTACCGGCGAATTCATTCGCCGTGATAATCCAAGCGGAATCGTCGGCGAATGAATTCGCCGGTACAGTTTTTCCTCACAGCTGCACCACAAACTTCCGCATCTGAGAACCCCTCTAACTCCCTCCTGCTCCGATACAATCGGAGTCGCGAGGGGAGAACTGTTCCATGAGGTTTTCCCGGAGGAAAGTCCCTCTTTCAAGAGGGATTT
>CAZKDA010000303.1:0-4657 GCA_964551455.1 uncultured Saprospiraceae bacterium | reverse complement strand
ATTTATGAAAAAAAATTCTTTTATCCAAATCTTTCGACTGCGAAAGGTCAGTTAATAAAAAATTATAACTACTCACTGCCATCCCGTACAACAAAGCACAAATTAAAACGGAGGGATACCATTTATTTGAGAAAGAAATATAGTCCATTTTAAAAAAAAGTTACTTTGCCAAAAAACACAAAAATCCCTAATAAAATAATTAAAATAACAGTAAAGACATCCTTTGTTATTGAATAATATTTAAAAACCGACTTTGATCTAGGGATTTTAAAGCAAACCCATCCCCAAAATATTCCAAATGCTATTAATCCTAAACCTAATAATTTATCAAAATTCATTATTCTTCTTTTATAACTTCTTCAGCCACAGTATTTACAGCATCTCCCATACTTTCAACAGCATCAGAAGTTTGCTTTTCATGGACTGGGTTTTTTGTTTGAACGTTTAATCCGTCTACTCCTTTTCTTAACATTGCACTGCTTCCACCAAATACAGCTTTTAAAGTTATATCTTCTAAGGTTTGATCTATTTTCCCGTCCCTTGAATAATCTACACAAATCTCAACACATAATGCAGCATTTCCCACAACTTCAGCTCCAATTGCAATTGGGCCTGTTACAGGCGATGTTGTGCCGCCACTTGCTGCTGTAGTAAGAAGAGCGGCTGTTTCTATTGCCGCAGCACCATCACCTACAATTTGTGCTCCTTTTTCTATAGCATCATAAGTATTACTTTCTAATGCTTGACTGGCTACTTTAAAATCATTCAGTTTTGATACAGTTTCTTCTTTTTGATCTTGTGTTCCAAAAACCAAACTACTAAAGTTAAAATAATTTCCAACGGCATTGAAGAATCCATTTTGAGACCAATCGTCTGCGAAACTTCTAGCCTTACTTTTCTGCAAGCCCCAAAGATCAATATGCCCCACCGGCTCATTCTCCGCATAATTAAACGGGCTTACCCATGCAAACTGATCTGCGATAGGATCCACCCCCGTAAACCTTCCTATCCCTGGGTCATAATACCGAAATCCATACGCCAGCCACCCCAACCTCAACTCCTCCTCCAACTCCTTTCCATTATACAAATAATCCGCTCGTGGATCAGTCGGGGTTTTCCAAGTCCCATCTAGCTGCATCCCAAATGGGTAGTAAAGGTTTCTTTGCACTACTTCCGCATCTTCGGGGTCCTGGGGAATGATCGTAGAGATCGTCCCACTATTATCCTTATCCTCGAAAAGTACTACGGTATTTCCCAAGTGATCGGCTATTTTGAACTGAAACCTCGGTAGTGAATCTGACAGTACGATCCTGCCTTCGCCGTGATGAAAAGCCTCCGACTCATCGTCCAGGAATTCAAATCCATTCATATACAGCCTTGTTCGGGTTGTGTCATCAATGACGGAAACCTTTTTCAGTTTCTCACCGCCGAAGGCGTATTCAAAGAGCATTTCGTCATGGGTATCGGTATTGAAGATGTACGTGGGTAAATTTAGCAAATTGTAATCGATTTCCAGGTACTTGCCGTCGTCCTTTATCATGTTGCCATTGGCATCGTAATCAGAATCGGAAAATATTACGTAGAACTCACACGGCTGGTAAGTGAGGTCATCACTGTCCTGGACTTTTATTAGCGAAAAAAAAGCGCCGCAGTTTTCGCCGCGACGCCTTTTCTCTTTTTCGTTGATGCCCTTTCGCTAATCAGAGATTAGCCGATATTTCGGTTGAAGTTTTAAAAACTTACCGAGCAGAAAGACTTTGGGGCAGCAGGGAAAATTTATGCGTTCAAATTTGCTTTTACAATTTTAGCTACTAGTCTAATATCAGCCCATATGGCTTCACTCTTATAAGATTTGACATTCCATAGTCCAGCGTTTATGGAACCAATTAAATAAAATAAAAAATCTAACCCACTTTTTGTTAATTCAGATACTTCATATCCATCCTTTAGTTCCACGGTAAATGACGGATTAAAGAATGTATAATAATCTCCTTCTAATTCTTCTAAATTTGCACTAATGAGTGATTCATTTGTTAAATCTTCATCAATGTAATTTAAAGCTTGATTAAGCAAAGCTATTTTCTCTTTATTAGTTATCCTATTCATCGACATTATGTATTTCTGATGTTTCGCCAGGAGTAGCCTTATAGTTACTATCAACCACTTTTTGTTTACCATACTTGCCACTATTAATTTTGTAATATGTTGATCCCGGGTGATGTTCATTTCCTGTTGTATATGAAACAAAGCCGTCCCCATCTTTTTGAACAAACTTCCACCCATCGCCTGAATTCAGAGCTTTTCGTTCCCACCCGCTGCCTAGTATAGTTTCTACTTCATCAGCGCTTTTACCCCAAATTGCCTTTGGATTGAGTGCTAAATCATCAAAAGATTTAATCGCCCCCTTGGCAACTTCGCCATTGAAGCTGCTCTTGCTCCTTTATTACCCTGCTTTCCAGGTAAGTTTTTGCGGCCTGGTGGATGTCCAGCGCTTTGGCGTAGCGGTTGAAATTTGTAGATGGGTTTTCTGATTTCATAATCGGTTGTTTTTCCAAAGGAAAGTTGAGTTGGGGCTGGCTTGCTATGATAGTGTTTGTGATCAGTGATTGAGCTTTTAAGATCGCTTCGTGTTTGCTGCTCCCATCCATCTTCATAATAAAATCAATGGTATCGAGGCTGTTCACCGCACAGCTTCCGGCGAAGCAGTGAATTGAAATCTCACCCAACATCCAATATCAATGGATGGTAATCATCCCTAGTTCTCGTGTTATTGGAAAGGTTTACATAAACATCGCACCACACATAAACCGAATTTAATCTTTTTCTTAATTCTTTGAAGGTACATTTTTCAATTTTTACTGTAGTATTCTTATCCCATTCATCTGCAAATGCGATAATCATTTTAGGTATACATGATTTTTCAAGATCTTCAAGGAATTGAAATAATTTTGGTGTGATACTTTTTCCAAAAAATGTGTCTGTCACCTCTGATATTAAAGGATAAGAAGAAAAGGTCGAGTCCCTTTGTTTTTCAACGAGGATACCCACCTGAAAAAGCCTGTATACATCTAGTAGTACCTGGATACCTTCGGATGCTTCAATATTATATCGATCAAAATTCCAAACAAGCTCTAGGCTATTATTGGTTGCCACAACTTGTTCTAATTTCTCTTTATCTCCAGAGTTATATACTCCTAAAACAATAACGTCCATAATTTATTTATCTGCTTCCTTTTGTTACAATAGAATATCCATCTTCACCTTTAGCTGCCTGGTCAAGAACATTGTATGCATTCTCATCAAATGTCGACACCTTTGACTCAGGGTTATAATAAACATCTCCTTTTGAATTGGTATTAACTTTAAATTTAGTAATGGTTGCGTTTGTATTTCCATGAGTTCCTGGTTGATGAACACGAAACACAGGATTACCATCTTTCATAACAGTAACATTTCCTCCATGTATTTTCTTTAATTCCACAACTAAATCATCAGCAGCTTGTAAAGTAAATCTCGCCCCCTTGGCAACCCTCGCCATTGAAGCTGCCCTTGCTCCTTTAGTGCCCAATACAGCAATGGCAATATCAGTTGTAGTTTGCGAGATTGCTTCTGCTTTTTCTAGAGCATTTCCATCTACTACTTGTGCTGTCCTTTTTGCTGTTTCAGCACCAACAGCAATTCCCATCTCCATTTGCCCCTGCATCGTTGAAAGCCTTGCAAACCCTTCGGCAGTTTCGACTGGATGCAGAACCATGCCAACCATACCTTCTGTAGCGTTAATCACAGAGTTGGTTGAACCTTTTATAGTTCCTAACGCAACTGCCGCAGCCCCATTTGGGTTTGCGCCCGCTTTGACCCCTAGGTATTTCAATAAATTGAAACTGAATGCTTGTAACCCATGTAAATCGACATTCCCTATCGGGCTATTCTCTGCATAATTAAACGGACTCACCCAAGCAAACTGATCTGCTATAGGGTCAACCCCTGTAAACCTTCCTATTGCCGGGTCAGCATATCGAAAACCAAAAGCTAACCATCCCAACCTCAACTCCTCTTCCAACTCCTTTCCATTATACAAATAATCCGCTCGTGGATTAGTCAGGTGCTTCCAAGTACCATCTAGCTGCATACCGAAAGGATAATACAAATTCCTTTGCACCATCTCAGCATCCTCAGGGTCTTGGGGGATGATCGTAGAGATCGTTCCACTGTTGTCCTTATCCTCAAAGAGTACTACCGTATTTCCCAGGTGATCGGCTATTTTGAATTGAAACCTCGGAAGTGAATCCGTCAGCACGATCCTTCCTTCGCCGTGATGAAAAGCCTCCGGCTCATCATCCAGGAATTCAAAGCCATTCATATACAGCCTTGTCCGGGTTGTATCATCAATGACGGAAACCTTTTTCAGCTTCTCACCGCCGAAGGCGTATTCAAAGAACATTTCGTCGTGGGTATCGGTGTTGAAGATGTATGTTGGCAAATTTAGCAAATTGTAATCGATTTCCAGGTACTTGCCGTTGTCCTTTATCATGTTGCCGTTGGCATCGTAGTCATAGTCGGAGACCAGTGGGAAAAACCCTCGCGGCTGGTAAGTGAGGTCGTCGTCGTCTTCCACTTTTATCAGTTTCGACGGGATGTCCTGGTGGTAAGTGTAGGT
>CAZKDA010000302.1:0-4662 GCA_964551455.1 uncultured Saprospiraceae bacterium | reverse complement strand
ATAACCTGCCTATTGAATTTAGCTTGACGGAAAATTGTGAGGCGAGTTGTGAGATCACATGCAACCGGATGAATGATATCCCGATAGAGTTGGTCAGTGTGGAGTAGGTATTTTTTGTGCATAAAAGTTTAAACCCAACTTTTTCTAATGCCAAAGCTGTCTGATAAACAAAATTCATTTCCGAAACGCCAACAAAACAAATGAAATCAAAAACCCGAATATGAAAAAACACTTACTAAATCTTGCACTTCTCTTGGTTTTCGCGCTTGCTGCCAACAAATCCGGTGCACAAACTTACCAGCCATTCCCAACCGGCACTGCAACCTGGGAAGTCCTGCGCTGCTTTTATTTTTATCCCGCCGGCTGGCACGACAAATTCACTTTTACAATGGACGGTTCGGAAAGCGTTTATGAGGGTTTGCCCTTTAAAAACATTTACATTGTCAACCATCATTTGCCGGGTACGGTGCACGACACCATTTATCCAAAAAAATTTTTCGGAGGAATAAGGGAAGTGGACAAGCAGGTTTTCATTTACCAGAAATGGGCTTCCGTGGATACTTCGGTCATGATGGTTTATGACTTCAACGAAACAGACCTCGGCGATACCATTTACACCAATGTACTTTCAGGAAACCCATACCTTTTCGGGCATTTGGTCGTAGGAGTCGATTCGGTCATGGTAGGAAATCAATATCACAAACGATTGCACCTACAGGATGTTGAAAACGAATTTAACACGGAATACTGGATCGAAGGTGTGGGCAGTTCCTGGGGATTGCCATTTGCAACCTTCTGGAGCATCACCGACAACTCGTTTGACCTGAGTTGCTTCTATTCAGGTGATCAATTGAAATATGTCAACGATTCACCGCAGTTCGGCTACTGCACAGCTCCTGTCCCGGAAATAACCTGCGATTCCATTACCTCTTCGGTGGAACATCCTATCCCGGATGATTCGGAATTTGTTGTGTTCCCGAATCCTGCGACGGATCAAGTTACCCTGAAACAACCTGGCAATTCCTTTCAGGAAAAAGTGATCATCGATATTTATGACCTGCGCGGAATGCTCGTCTGCTCCCGCACACTCAGCAAAGATCAACAAACGATTTATGTCGGAAATCTAAGCAGCGGGATTTACATGCTGGTTTTCAAAACCAAAGATTGGGTAAAAAGCAGAAAGCTGGTGGTTCAACGATGATAACAAGATTTTAGATGCTAGATGACAGACATCAGATTTGAGACTTCATTACATCTTACATCTTGTATCTGGCATCTGTTATCCAAATTTTAAAAATTCAAAACCTTAAAAACATGAAATCCAAAATTTTCACTTTGTTGGCTCTGGCAGCGATGCCTTTTGTGTTCTCCGGCTGTTTTAAAGACAGTTGCGAACGCGAGATCACTTACATCAAATCCACACCGATTTACAAAACCTGGAATGAAATCAGATCAGGTATTGACATGCAGGCGCCTCGCGTTTTGCACAAGCCGGGCAAGATGTACTTCTACAACGATTACATTTTTATCAACGAACAGCGCCAGGGTGTTCACATCATTGATAACACCAATCCTGAAGCGCCCGCCAATATTGGTTTTATAAAAATTCCCGGGAACGTGGACATCGCCATCCGCAATAATGTACTCTTTGCCGATAACTACACAGACCTGCTCGCCATCAGCCTGAATGACCTCTCCAATCCGCAACTGTTGAACCGCAACGAAAACGTCTTTCCGCATTTCGGGGAGTTTAACGAGGGGATTTTGGTTTATTACCACGAAGAAATGGTCACGGAAACCGTGGATTGCAACACTCAAAACGGCATCTGGCGGGATAATACAAGAATCGATATTTTCACTTTGGACAATTTGGCTGCCGGAGAAAACAACGGTGGAATCAGTGGTATCGGCGGATCGCTGGCCAGATTTACGCTGTACGACAATTATCTGTACACCATCGATCACTCCAATCTCCACGTGTTTGACATTTCCAACCTGGCAGCACCCAATGAAGTAAACGATGTACCCGTTGGCTGGGAAATCGAAACCCTGTTTTCGCACACCGATAAGCTATTCATCGGCTCCACTACGGGAATGATCATCATGGATGCCTCCAACCCTTCATCGCCGGTGTACCTGTCGAGTTATTCGCACATGTATGGTTGCGATCCTGTGGTCGTGAAAGACAACTACGCTTATGTGACGCTCCGATCTGGCAGCGGCTGCCAGCAAAACGGCAACCAACTCGACCTCGTGAACATCAGCGACATTGCCAATCCCTGGGTGGAAAAGGTCTTCCCAATGGATAATCCTCACGGATTGGGCATCAAAGAAAATACGCTTTTCCTTTGCGAAGGAAAATCCGGTTTGAAAGTTTTCGACATCGAAACACCGACCGAACTGGATAAGCACCTGATCGATTTTAAAAAAGATATTTTTGCTTATGATGTGATCCCCCTGCCGGGCACTCGCAACATCCTGCTGCTGATCGGCGAAGATGGTTTTTATCAATTCAATTTCGACGATCCAAAGAATCTGAAACTACTGAGTCACATTGCAATTCATAAATAGTAGAACAAAGCCTTCCGGGAAAGGCTCCCGGAGGACTTTTTTTGCCACAAACTCAGTACTTTGTAAACTAAATAAATTAATGAAACCTACCTTCGCTTCGCTCGGTTTTCCCCTCTCTTGCAAGAGAGGGGGATCAAGGGGGTGAGTTCGAAATGGCAAATCAAATGTCAAAAAACTTACTTTACAAAGTACTCAGTATTCCCTCATTTCAAAACTTTTCATATCATGCAAAAAATAGCATTAACCATAATTTTGGTCGTAACCTTATTTTCACTCAACAGTTTCAAAACGACCACAACGGACATCGAAACCAATCAGCAAATCAACGCCATCCTCGGAGATGTAAGTTTTTTCAATGCATTTGCAACACTGCCGGATCACGCAACCGGCGAAAACCTCCGCATTAAAACGCATCTCAGTTATGTGGAAAAATTATTGCGCGAACGCGATGTGTCCGAGTTGCCGGAGCAGTTGCAAAACAACCGATCCCATCTGCTCGATTTGCTCCACGAATACCACACAGGCGGGAGTTTTCCCCGCAATTTTGATTACGAAGGCGAACGGGTTCCTTGTTTTATCGATGCGGAAGGCAGGATTTGTGCCGTCGGTTATCTGATCGAACAAACTGCCGGACGTGCCGTAGCCGAACAGATCAACGCCAAACACCAATACAAAAAGATATTGGACATGGATGATCCAGCTGTCGATGAATGGATCGCCGACAGCGGACTCACCAAAGAGGAATGTGCCATGATCCAGCCTCAATACGGCTGGCAACCGCAACCCGTTCCGCCACCAAATTATAATTACATTTCCCACAAATACGGTATCTCGACATCCATCCTTTCAGGCGCCAATCTTGCTTTGAGTGCAGTGAATAGTATCCAGATCGGAAAAGGTTCTAACGATTTCATGGCGCCCGTTTTTGGAATGATGGGAGGCACTAGCCAGATCATTCTCGGTGCTGTGAATTTCCCGAATGAAATTGAACCCAACGAAAGCCAAAAAGCACTTTCTTTAGTAAACATTGGATTGGGAACAGCGACGGTCATCCTGAGTACCTGGAATTTGCTGGACAGAAAAAAACCTGCGGACAAACCTACCGTCTGGAATATTCATAATTTTCAAACGCCCGAAAACAAAACGGGGGTGGCCTTTTCTTTATCTCACAGATTTTGAAACCGGAAACTGTGAACCGTGAACCGTGAACCGTGAACCGTAAACTGTGAATCGTGAATATCAAATTAACAAACGTGTGACCCTCCCGCCCAGACACCAGCTCGCCCGACCGATGCAGGCGGGCGGGTGTCGGGGTGGGATCGGGGTTATCAGCAAACTGTGTGACGCCTGTCTGCCGAGGCACACAGGCAGGCTGCATACGTTAGAAAAAAGGAAAAAACTTTGTGCCTTTGAGTCTTCGTAGCAAAAAAATAAAAACCATGACGTTGATCCTAAATCGAATGATATGAAGCGATTAATTTTCATCCTGCTGTTGCTCATTTTTTATTCCGGCTTTGCGCAGGATAACAGCCAGCTAAGCGTGGTTTATCTCCACGACGGCAGTATGATAAAAGGCCAGGTGGTGGAGGATCACAGTCTGGAGCAAGTTAAAGTCATCATCATCGGTGGAACCGAGCTTCTCATTCCATTGCGGTCGGTCAAATCCATTGTCAGGTCAAAAGAGAACATCGCATTGTTGAGAAGCGGAAGGTATGTTCAAACCAAAGGATTTTACCAAATGATCAGCGGCGGCACACTCACCGGCTGGGAGGATGAGGATCGCGATTTGATCGAATGGGGCGCCAGCCTTTTTCACTACAATGCAGGTTATCAATTCAATCGGTTTTTGGCGGTTGGGGGCGGTTTTGGAATAGACATTTACGACAAGGAGTACCTACCTGTTTATGCCGATTTCAGGGGCTATGTAATTGATGCTGCAGTGAGTCCCTATTATGCTTTTCAGGCCGGATATGCATTTCCGACCGATCTGTTCAATACCTTTTCGGACAATACCGCGCAGAAAGGCGGTGCTATGCTCCATCCTTCGGTGGGTTTGCGATTTGCCTCTTTAAGGAAAGCAAAATTCATCAT
>CAZKDA010000301.1:0-4705 GCA_964551455.1 uncultured Saprospiraceae bacterium | reverse complement strand
ATGTTGGAAGCGGTATTACACCAAGAGGGGGAAGCGCTGTTTATCAATCCTCTGGAATAATGCTCATTAGAAGTCAAAATGTATATCCTGACGGTTTTAAACTAGATGATGTTGCTTATATCAGTGAAGAAATCAACAATACCATGCAAAGAAGTGAGGTGCAAGAGTACGATGTATTATTAAACATTACAGGAGCTTCAATTGGAAGGTGTACTTTTATTCCTGAAGGTTTCCCAAAATCAAATGTAAATCAGCATGTTTGTGCGATTAGATTAGTGGGTAAGAATTTATCAAAAGCAGTCTTTTTATCTGAATTTCTTAATTCTGAGTCAGGTCAAAATCAGGTTTTTAAGTACAATGCAGGCAGTAATAGAGAGGGCTTGAATTACTCCCAAATTAAAGGAATAGAACTTTGTTTACCAAAAGAGGATGATGAATTTGAAAGAATATCAAACATATTAATTTCTTATTCTGATAGTTTGAAATCACTAAAGAGCGAGTACAAAAAGTATTCTTCATTAAAAACCGCCCTCATGCAAGACCTCCTTACAGGGAAGGTGCATGTGGATGCTTTGATGAATCAAAAGCAAGCAATCATTTAATCTATTTCAAACGGTATGAATCACAACCGCCACTATATAGATGAAAAAACTTTCGTAGAAGAACCATGTCTCAAACAACTGGAAGGATTGGGCTGGCAGGTGCTTCGTCTAAAATCACCTTCCGAAGGGGTGCAGTATCCAGAAGAATCGTGGAGGGAGAACTTTTCGCAGGTTATCATCAAACCGAAGTTGGCGGAGGCATTGAAGCAGATCAATCCCTGGCTGGAAGACGACCAGATAGAGGAAGCGATCCGCAAGCTCACTACCTACACGGCTGGGAATCTCCTGGAAAACAACAAAAATGTGCTGGAACTTTTGTTGGGCAATACCAGCGTCGGAGAAAACCGCCAGACGGGGCAAAAATCCCCGACAGTGAAATTCATAGATTTTGAGCACCCTGGTAATAATAGCTTCATTGCTGTTTCACAATTCAAAGTCCGCATCATTGGCACGGAAAACCATATCTATCCCGATATTGTCCTTTTTGTGAACGGTTTGCCCCTGGTAGTCATCGAGGCCAAATCGCCCAAAGTGAAAGACCCGATGGGAGAAGCCATCGAGCAACTACTCAGGTACAGCGAGCAGCGGAGCGACAGCATCCGCGAAGGAAACAGGGAATTGTTCTATTTCAATCAAATTGTAATTGCGACGTGCAGGAACGAAGCCAAGTTCGGAACCATTACCACCCACGTCGAAAAACATTTTTACCGCTGGACTGATCCTTACCCGCTTACAGTCAACGACATTGGAACCGGATCATCCGCTCCAAACGACCAGGAGCGTTTGGTTGCAGGAATGTTCAGCAAAAGAAATCTGCTTGATCTGATCCGGTCTTTCACCATTTTCAAAAACGAAGGAAGCAAGACGATTAAGATCGTGGGCAGATACCAGCAATTCAGAGCGGTGAAAATGATGCTGGATCGTTTGAAGAATGCAAAAAGTCCGAAAGAAAGAGGAGGCATCATTTGGCATACGCAGGGAAGCGGTAAATCGCTGACCATGATGTTCCTGGTTCGCGAGATGAAACAGGACGAGGAATTAAAGCAATGGAAAATCGTTTTTGTTACTGACCGCACCGACCTGGAAGAGCAGTTGACCGGCACGAGTGGCACAATAGGCTTCTCCGTTAAAGTGGTGAACCGCATTCCCGATTTGGCCAAGTTCATACCTGGGAAAACGGCTGATTTAATTATGGCCATGATCCATAAGTTCCAGGATGCCAAAGACCTCAACTACGGCATCCTCCCGGAAATGAACGACAGCGACCGCATTTTGGTAATGACCGACGAGGCACACAGAACACAATACTCCATTCTTGCGGCCAACCTGCAAAAAGCCATGCCGCATGCTACGCATTTCGGCTTCACAGGTACACCCATTGCCAAGACCGAAAAACGCTACGGCGATTACATCGACAAATACACCATGCGCCAGTCCATTGAGGACGGGGTGACTTTGGAGATCGTTTACGAAGGAAGAACCCACAACGCGGCCATCACTGACAAGGAACAAATGAATGCCAGGTTCATTGATGTTTTCCAGGATTACGATCTAAAACAGCAGCAGGAAATTCTAGGGTACGCTACAAAAAAGGCTTACCTGGAAGCACGGGAAACGATCAAAGCAAAAGCGGAGGATATGATCGATCATTATGTAGAACATATCTTCGCCAATGGCTTCAAAGCGCAGATCGTGGCCACATCGAGGGAGGCATGTGTGAGATACAAACAGGCAGTCGATGAGGCTTTGAAAAAGAAGATCGGACAACTGAAAGAATCCAACCCATTCAGGATAGACCTCGATCTTTTGGAGCAAGTGGAAACCGATGTGGTAATGTCAGGCGGGAACAACGACGAGACACATTTGAAGCCATACACCGATAGCCGCAAGCACAAAACCATTATCGACCGTTTCAAATCAGGTTACAAAGAGGAAGGCGATAGCGGGAATGGAATGATCGGTATCGTGATCGTCAACAACATGCTTCTGACCGGTTTCGATGCTCCCATCGAGCAGGTCATGTACCTGGATCGTATCATCGTCGCCCACAACCTTTTGCAAGCCATCGCCAGGGTGAACCGCGTAGGTAGCAAAGATAAAAACAAAGGGTTTATTATCGACTATGTAGGCGTAGGGCATCACCTGAAAGAGGCTATTCTTGCACAAAAGGATAAAGAAGTGGTCGGAGTCGATCCCAATGAAGTGGACGAAATCATCGGCAGCTTTAGCAGCGAAACGGAAGAACTCAACGACCTGGTTCATGCCCACAAGGAGGTTATGGATTTCATCAAACAATACGGCATCGAAGACCTCAACGACTTCGACGCTTTTTACGATTTGTTCTATGATGAGAACATCCGTTTTGAATTCATTCAAAAATTCAAAAAGCTTTCAAAAGCCTTTGATATAGTGCTTCCCAACCCAAAGGCTTTGGACTATTTGAAGGAGTACAATATGCTGGCCGAACTCAATGTCATGGCCGGAAGGCATTTCAGGGACAACCGCATGAGCATGAAAGGAGTGTCCGCCAAGCTCAGAGCCATTACCGATGAGTATTTGATTTCAAAGGGTATCAACCAGAAAGTCCCGCCGCTGTCTATTTTGGACGATGAGTTCCTGGACGAAAACGCCAAAAGGAAAAGAGCCAAGACCAAAGCAGCAGAGATCGAACACGCCATCCGTTCCTATATCGAAGATCACCTACCGGAAGACCCTGAACTATATAAGTCTTTGGCCGAGTTCCTGGAAAGGATTCTGGAAGAAAACCAGCATAATTGGGACAACATTTATGAGGAACTGAAGAAGTTCCTGAAGCGGATCAGGGAGGAGGAAAACAAGCCTACATACGGTTTGCACCGCAAAAAACAAATGCCGTTTTTCCGTTTATTCAGAAATGAATTGTACGATACAAAAGACCTGAACGAAGAGCAGATCGCTATTTTGGTAAACCTCACCCAACATTTGACCAATCTGCTGGAAAGAGAACTTCAATTGACCGGGTTTTGGTCGCCGTCTAAGCTAATGGCTCAAAACAGGCTGAAAGGAGAGATTCAAAAACTCCTGTTGTCGCCTGAGAATATCAAGCTGCCAAACATGGGACAGAAAATCCAGGCTTTGATCTCAAGGATCATGGAACTGGCTGAGAAGAAAAATGATGAAATCCTCTATGCGGGATAGTTGATAAATGAGGCGGGAAGCGGGAAACCGGAGGCGGGAAACCGGAGGCGGAAAGCCTGATACCTGACACCGGATCGCAGCGAAGCGAATCCCGCTTTTTCGAGAAAAAGCGGGACGACACAGGCGGGACAACAAGTCTGGAATTCCACAAAACCATAAAACCACAGAACCACAACACCAAATTAACAAATTAGCAACTTCCAGTGATGACTTTGAATTACACCACCAAATATTCAGATAAAAGAAAGACCCTCGGCCTTGTAGTTGAGAGAGATAAGTCTGTTGTTGTGCTGGCTCCAAACGGTACAAGCCAGGAGACCATTGAAGATTTCGTGGAAAGGAAAAAGTTCTGGCTCTTTGAAAAGATCAATTATTCGCCGAAGTTCGGGGACAAACCACCGGAAACGCCTTTCATTTCAGGGAAGGCTATCACCTACCTGGGAAAAAACTATAAGCTGGATGTAGTGGATGAAGCCTTCGAGGGAATCCGCTTTTCCAGTAAATTTCTGATCTCAAGAAACAATCTCCGCCAGGCTCCTCAAATACTTACTGACTGGTATAAAGAAAAGGCCAAAGAAAAGATCACCCCGAAAGTAGAAAGATATGCCCGGCAAATTGGAGTCGATTACAAAGGCATTCTCATATCCGACCTGAAATACCGCTGGGGTTCATGCACTCTCAAAAGCAATCTGAACTTCAATTGGAGGCTTATAAAAGCTCCCCATTTTGTAATAAACTACGTCGTCATCCACGAATTAGCACACCTCATCGAACTCAACCATTCGGATCGTTTCTGGAATATCGTAAAGGTTCAAATGCCTAATTATTTGGAAGCGAAAGAGTGGCTGAGGGAGAACGGGGAATGGGTGTTTTTGGAGTTCCTCAAAAAAGGAGACACGAAGATAAGTTAAAAAAGTCTTATTATT
>CAZKDA010000300.1:0-4726 GCA_964551455.1 uncultured Saprospiraceae bacterium | reverse complement strand
TTTATCTTGTACAGATAAACGCCTTTGGCCAATTGTCCGCCATAATCGTCGGTTCCGTTCCATTTGATCCCGGAAACCCTTCGGCCATCCGTAAACACATTTTCTTCAATGGTTTTCACCAGCCTGCCGCCGATCGTAAAAATCTGTACCTGGATGTCCAGGTTTTGATTTTTCATATTGTGCTCAAACTGGAAACTGGTGGAAGTGGTAAACGGATTAGGATAATTTAAAACGTAATCCAGCGCCAACTCAGTGCTTGAAGCAACCACAAATTCGGTATAACCTTCTCCGGAATTATTGGCCACATCCCACGCTTTTACTTTTATGGTGTGAACGCCTTCTTGCAGGTCGAACAACGGGTACCTCACCGTGCCTTTGGTATAATCGTCCAGTTCGGATTCATAAAAGTCATTCAGGATATAAGTTTCCTGCGTATTTTCATTCAGCACTCCGGTCAGGTCATGGCCAATGCTATTACCAACAACATTGATACCATTATCGTCGGCGAGCTTTACCAGCAGCGTGGGGCTTGGGCCGGTGGTTCCGCCGAATACCCAATCTTCTGAATTCATGAAAACTTCCACCAGTGGTCCAAGATCGTCGTTGATTGCATTTTCATAAGTTCCGCCGATTACGATCTGGTCGTAATACCCCCTGGCGTCGGTGGCCACACCATCTTCGGCATAGTAGCTGATCTTGCCGTAGCCGTAATCGTAGTTTATATCTTTCGGTACGACAAAGGTGAAACTGAAAGCTCCATTGACAACGCTGGCGTGGCCTTTGAAAACGATATTCCGCTGGATTTGAAAATCGCGTTTCGGACTACCTTCGTTCTGTCCGAGTGTCGTTACGGTTATTTCTTTATCGAAAATGGTGGGATAAACCGATCCGTTGAAATTGGTCAGCGTGTTGCCATCGTAATCCTTGACCAAACCATGGATGGTCACTTTTTGCAAAGCGCGGATGGTATCTCCGATAATGCCGTCAGAAAGGTTATGATCGTTGATCTTTGTGGTCACCACATTATATTTTGGAATAGCCAGCTTCATCGCCGGATCACCCAATAGCATAAATTTCCGCGAATTTTGTTGACCAGCTGAAGTCGTGTTTTTGGCGACCCGCAATATTTCACCAATTGTCCACACCTCACTTCCTGGCTCCTGGAAAATGACGTCGTAAACGGTTTCGGTCAGTTGTCTGTTTTGACTAATATAGACCGCCCTGGAAGTCGTAAAGAGTGATACAACTCCGCCGTTTTCCTTGAGCAGGGCTAATTCGCCGGCGCTGGTAATGGAAGGCTCGTCGAATCCTGCAAACGAACAAGTGGCAGTGACCAAAAGCGGAAGTTTGTACGGAGCATTCCAGCTATTGATGTCGCTAAGCGTCAACACCCTTTCCTGTGCCCAGCCAGTTGCTCCGCCATGCCCCATGTAGTTCATTACCAGCACTCCTCTGTACATGTCGCGATTGATGGCTTCGGTTGCCTTCGGAAAACGCTCTCCTCCGGGAGTGGATTCCTGCTGGTAGGCATCGAAATAAATTTTATTCACATTAAAAACCGGATATGCGTTGCGGACTTTTTGAGAAATCTCATCCGAATCTTTCAGGTGTACGCTTCCGTCTTCATCATCGGCAATAAAGGTCAGGCGATTGCGCCCTTCATACATCGATTCGGGGTTGGTTTCGTAATCGATGATCTTTTTGACGACGGCATCTGCTTCAAAACCCGTACGCGCCGGTATCCGGCCTACGCCGATATCCAAAGCTCCGGCTAGGCCTGTCCCTTCTCCTTCCGTGAGCAATCCGTAAAAATCGTCCGCAGGGAAAGAATTGATCGGGTTAAGTGAATTAACCGTTTCATATACAGTTATAAAATTTTTCCCTTGCCCGGAAATATCTCTGTGATCGAAAGAACCGTCTCCCATCAGCAACAAATATTTGAATTTTTCACTGTTTCGATCAAAGAGCATTTTCGCAAAATCGCGGATTGACGAAGCATCCTGCCGCCCGCTGGAAAACTCGTTGAACAACAAATCAAGTCTGACTTTTTCCACCGTAAATCCATTGAAACTCTGGCGGTGAGCGCGGATTGCGTTGGTAGCCGCTTCAAAGTCAGGATGATAAATGATCACCATATCCACGTTATCCAATCCGTGATAATTTGAGTTTTGAACTTTGCCGATTGCTTCCGGGCCTGGAAAAGCTCCGCCGGGGTTAAATACGACAAATTCCTTCAAAGCTTCCTGGGTTTCTGCACCGAAGCTCAATACCGAGCCGCTGAGGGCAAATGATTGTCGTTTAGGCTGTAACCGGTCGGTGATATCCCAAACAACAGTACTGCTGTTAACGTCACCTACTTCAAACTTTGAAGCTGCATGTTCGAGCGTCCGTTGATCGCGGAACGACAACTGATCTCCTGTCATTTTGAGCTGGCATCGGGCATTTATTTCGATGTAATCGAGCCATCCATTGTTCGTACCATCGCCAACGGTAGGGTAGGAAACATTCACGGTGATATTGCTTCCGGTTGGATTGAAAGTTTTGTGTATCAATCCGACTTGAGCGTAGGTCGATTCACTATTCGTCCAGGAAGGAACATGGGGGATAAAGCCACTGAAAGTATTACCCGCCACCGCCACAAAAAAATTGCTACCAATACGCCCTCTTGCTGCAAATTTCACATGGATACTTGCGGAATCACTGGTGATGATATTCGGAAATGAGAACTCACTGTAAGACCGTTCCCGCAGGGTATTGAACGGATCGCCGTACCAGTCGCGCCCCGACCCCTGAGCGCCGGGCGCTTCATTGAGTAAATTGAAAAGGTCTTTTTCAAACCGGCGGTAAGCATCAAAGGATGTGCTGGTGTATTGTGTGGTTGCGATAGATTCCTGCTGGGAGAGCCGAAGCCCGGATTCACTTTTAATTTTAATGAAATAAAAGTTTTTGTCCGAATACACATTTTTTTGACGGGAAAACTTTTTTGTAGTTGAATTGTAACGCCACTTGTCGGCGCCTTCTGCATAAAATAGCAAGAAATCTTCTGTGTTGAAAACGCCGTCGTTTTCACCCTGGACAAAAATTGCAATTTCCTCGATGTCTGTAAGCCTGGGTTCGTCAACAGATTCGGGCAGCATACCGCCGACATCTCCATAAATCCCGATTTTGCGCGGGTCAATGTTGTCGATGTCGATTCCCAGTTCATTTTTCAAAAAATCATAGCTGATCTTGTGGATGCCCGGGCCGGAAACCGCTATTTTGTAAATATCGCCGCTTGCCAAAACAGATTGGTAGGGATAAGTATTTCTGGCGGTACTTTGTGGTTGTTCGGTAAAATGCAGTTTCAACTCAAAAGCTGTGACCCGCTCAAAGCGTCCCGAAGAAGTTTTTACAATTGGAATAAAGGAATAATACAGGTAGTAAGTACCTCTGTCTTTAAAAACGGTGGCCTGGAAATTTAACGATTCGCTGAGGAACTGATCGTCGGGCGATTGGTCTTTGTCAAAAGATTCGTATTGTGCGCTGACCAGTTCCACATTGGCAATTCCATAACTACTGACGATATGCCGGTCAGAAAATACAGGAAGCGAAGGGTATTCGCTATCGTAAACAGCACCGTCAAAACTCCATATCCTGGTTTCGAACTTTCCGGTAGGATTGTGAATGACCGGATTGTCATCCCAGGTGATCGTTTTCCGAACCGTGATCGTGGAGTTTGCATCTATTGCCGACACACAAAATATTAAGATGCATAATATTGTAAACTTCCTCATGTTTATTTTATAAGTTTGTCTTTTGCAAAAAAGAATACATATTGAGGTAACAATTTCGATAAACCTGGTTGCGTTCATTAAAATTGTTATCAAAACGTTAATGCAACCAGAGTATTGTTTTTAAAATAGCAAGTATTTGACTTTTTTGATAGTTTAACAAACTTAGCTGTTTTTCCATAGAATGCTTTTATATAATGATAAGAAGTTTATTCACGATATGCTGCCTGACGCTTTTTAGTTTGAACCTGAAATCACAGGACCCGATCTACAGTCAGTTTTATGCAGCTCCCCTGATGATCAATCCTGCTTTTGCCGGTAATACTTATGCCCCGCATATTTCCATAAATTACCGCAACCAGTGGCCTTCGCTCAATAACGCTTACGTTACTTATTCGCTGGCTTATGACCAATTTTCCCGACCGCTGAATATCGGTTACGGGTTGATGCTTCTTGGAGATGACGCCGGTGATGGTCTGCTAAAAACCAATAAAATCAGCGGTTTCTTTTCATACCGGTTGCAGGTCAAAAAAGATTTTTTTATCAAGATGGGTGCAGAAGGCAGCGCGGTTCAGGCTCGTTACAACTGGAATAAATTTTTGTTCAGCGATCAACTAGACCGGAGATACGGATCCACCACGCCTGGCGGGACTCCTTTGCCAACGGAAGAAGTTCCGCCGGATAATCTGAGTACTTCATACTTTGATATTTCTGCGGGATTGCTGGCTTACAGCCGTAAATTTTACGGAGGTATTTCAATGAAACACCTGAATACTCCTGACGAATCGTTGCTCGGGATCAACGATAATCTGAACACCGGATTACCCATGCGATTCACTGCCCACGCAGGCATGGAAATTACACTCTCAAAAGGCAATAAACGAAAACCGGCCACGTTTATATCACCGAATATTATGTTCATAAAACAAGGTGATTTTGGGCAGTTGAATGTTGGG